>NZ_JBSFNO010000030.1:0-97966 GCF_053981095.1 Nocardia sp. NPDC003693 | reverse complement strand
TGGCGCTGGTACCGGGATGTGGTGGGCGCCAACAAGACCCCGGTCGTGGACACCTGGTGGCAGACCGAGACCGGCGCCATCATGATCTCCCCGCTACCCGGCGTCACCGCGGCCAAGCCGGGCGCGGCGATGACCCCGCTGCCGGGCATCTCGGCCACCGTCGTGGACGAGGAGGGCAAGCCCGTCGTCCTCGGCGAGACCGAGGCCAACGGCTACCTGGTGCTGGATCAGCCGTGGCCGTCGATGCTGCGCGGGATCTGGGGCGACAACGACCGCTACCGCGAAACCTATTGGCAGCGTTACGCCGAGCAGGGCTGGTACTTCGCCGGAGACGGCGCGAAACTCGACACCGACGGCGACCTGTGGGTCCTGGGGCGTGTGGACGACGTCATGAACGTCTCCGGCCACCGCATCTCCACCGCCGAGGTCGAATCCGCGCTCGTCGGGCACTCCGGCGTGGCCGAGGCGGCCGTGGTCGGGGCGTCCGACGCCACCACGGGTCAGGGCATCGTCGCTTTCGTCATCCTCACCGCCGAAGCGAAGAACACCGGCGACGACCTGGTGAACGAACTCAAGGCCGAGGTCTCCCGGGCCATCTCCCCGATCGCCCGGCCGCGCGAGATCCACGTCGTCCCCGAGCTGCCCAAGACTCGCTCGGGCAAGATCATGCGCCGGTTGCTGCGCGATGTGGCCGAGGGCCGCGAACTGGGTGATACCTCGACCCTGGTCGACCCCAACGTCTTCGAGGCCATTCGCGCCGGTAAGGCGTAACCCCGCCCCGAGATTTCGGCCCCCGTGACGCAGCGTGCACGGGGGCCGAAACGCGTTCGGGACGTCCGCCACCGGCCGCGATCGAGCCCGGCGGCCCGCCCGCCCCCGCCGTCCGCACCCGGCCGCCGCACAGCACGGCCGGATATTCGGTCCCCGAACAAGCCGTTAGAATTGCGTAAGGTGTGCCGGGAAGTCTGGTCGGCGTGCGGTATGGGCCGATCCCTTCGGTGGTGAGACGCATTCCGCTGGTTCTGTCGACCGTACGGCCAGAAAGGCGCGCCCTTGATCGTTCAGCTGCGCTCGGAATTGTCCCGCTACCTCCGCACCGAAACCGTCGGTGGCACACTGCTTCTCGTCGCCGCCGCGACCGCGCTGCTGTGGGTGAACTCCCCGTGGGAAGCGGGCTACACCCGCATGGTCGAAGCCCACCTCGACATTCCCGCGCTGCACCTGAACCTCACCCTGGCCGACTGGACCAAGGACGGCCTGCTCGCGATCTTCTTCTTCGTCGCGGGGCTCGAACTCAAACGCGAACTGGTCGTCGGCGAACTCGCGGACCGCAAACGCGCGACCCTGCCCATCGTGGCCGCCGCGGGCGGGGTGATCCTGCCCGCGCTGATCGCCATGGCGATCGGGTGGGGCGTGCCCGGCATGGACCGCGGCTGGGCCATCCCCGTCGCCACCGACATCGCCTTCGCCCTGGCCGTGCTGGCCCTGACCGGCTCCCGGATCCCGGCGGGCGCGCGGGTATTCCTGCTGAGCCTGGCCGTGGTCGACGACCTCATCGCCATCATTCTCATCGCGGTGCTGTTCACCACCACGGTGAAGATGCTGTGGCTGCTGATCGCGCTGCTCTGCCTGGTGACCTGGTTCCTGGCGCAGCGCAAACGGCTCGGCACCCCGTTCATCTACGTACCGCTCGCCCTGGTGGCCTGGTACGGGCTGCACGAGGCGGGCATTCATCCGACGCTGGCGGGCGTGGCCTGCGGACTCCTCACCCGGGTCCGGCCCGACGCGGACGAGGACGAGCACGACGTGCCCGCCACGAAACTGGAACATTTGTTCCAGCCCATTTCCGCCGGACTCTGCGTACCGCTGTTCGCGCTGTTCGCGTCCGGTGTTCCGCTGGATTCGAATGTCTTCTCGCAACTGTTCACCAACCGGTTGTCGCTGGCCATCATCGCGGGGCTGCTGATCGGCAAGACCCTCGGAATCTTCGGATCCGCTTGGCTCGCGGTACGTCTGGGTATTGCCGAAAAGCCCAGCGATCTCGAATACCGGGACATGTTCGCCCTGTCGGTACTAGGTGCGATCGGGTTCACGGTTAGCCTCTTGGTGGCAGAACTCGCACTGGCGGACGTCGGCGACGGCTCCGCGGTCGAACTCGCGAAAGCAGCGGTGTTGCTGACATCATTGGCGGCTTCCCTGGCAGGTTCGGCGCTACTGTTGCGTCGTGGCCGTGCCCACCAGGCGCGACGTGACGAGCGGGCACTGCAAGGACAAGAGGACTTGACCGGATAGGTCCGGGACATGGAGAAGGGTCGAGCAATTGAGTTTCAACCAGGGCGGTAACGGGCGAGACGGGAACCCCCGCACCATCACCTCGATTCCGCTGTCCGATGTCGATGTGCACGAAGCGGCGACCATCGGCACGCTGGTCCGCGACGCGACCGAACAGATGTCGACACTGGTGCGCGCGGAAGTGGAACTCGCCAAGGCCGAGGTGACCGGCGAGATCAAGAAGGGCCTGCAGGGCAGCGTCTTCTTCATCGCCGCGCTGACCATTCTGCTTTTCAGCTCGTTCTTCTTTTTCTTCTTCCTCGCCGAATTGCTGGACGTGTGGGTGTACCGCTGGCTGGCGTTCCTCATCGTCTTCCTGTCGATGATCGTGGCCACCGCGGCGCTCGGCTTCCTCGGCTATCTCAAGGTGCGGCGCCTGCGCGCCCCGGAGAAGACCATCGAGTCGCTGAAAGAGGTGAAGACCGTGCTGCCCAGCGGTTTCGGGTCCGGCTCCGATCACTCGGCGAGCACGTCCGCCCCACTCGGAACACCGAGGTACTAGACCTTCGATTAGTCTCCTTCGGCGTGTCGTCGAATTCGCCCCCGGATCCGTCCGCTGTCCGCTACGACGGACCGTGGACCCATCGGGATGTGCATGCCAACGGCATTCGCTTCCACGTCGTGGAGGCCGTGCCCGCCGGCGGGACGGCCTTCGCCGACCCCGACACCCCGCTGGTCGTGCTGCTGCACGGCTTCGGGGACTTCTGGTGGTCGTGGCGCCACCAGCTCACCGGACTGTCCGCGCGCGGCTTCCGGGCGGTCGCGGTGGACCTGCGCGGGTACGGCGACACCGACAAACCCCCGCGCGGCTACGACGGCTGGACCCTGGCCGGCGACATCGCCGGTCTGATCCGCGCCCTTGGGCACTCCGACGCCACCCTGGTCGGGCACGCCGAGGGCGGACTGGTCTGCTGGGCGACCGCGGTGCTGCATCCGCGCCTGGTCAGCGCCATCGCGCTGGTGAGTTCACCGCACCCGGTGGCGCTCAAGCGCGCGGTGCTGCGTGACCGCGGACAGCGCTCGACCTGGCTGCCGAACTTCCTGCGCTATCAGATACCCCGCTACGCGGAGAACCTCATCACCGTCGACAACGGCGCGGAGATCGAGGCGCTGCTGCGCAGGCACGCGGGCCGGCGCTGGTCCGGCACCGAGGAATTCGCCGACACCGCCCAGCGCATGCGCACCGCCATCCGGATCCCGGGCGCAGCGCACTGCGCGCTGGAATATCAGCGCTGGGCCTTCCGCAGCCAATGGCGGCCCGACGGTAAGCGATTCATGTCCACCATGCGCGAGCCGGTGACCATTCCGGTGCTCTCGCTGTACGGCGACCAGGACCGCTACATCCTCGCGCGCACCATCCGGCGCGGCTACGAGCTCTCCCCGAACCGGCGGATGGTCGCCATCCCCGAGGCCGGGCACTTCGCCCACCAGGAGAACCCGGAAGTCGTCACCGCGGAGCTGGCCAAACTCCTGGCGTGAGAACGAGCGCCGGACATCGCTCTCCCCGAACGAGAAACGGGCCGCCCCGGCTGGGGCGGCCCGTTCCGTTTCGACTCGTCAGCTCAGCACGCAACTGCCGGTGCCGACCGAAGCATTCGCTCCCGGAGCGGCATTCACCTCCGGGCGCACCTCCTCCAGGGTCAGCACGTAGCCGGTGTCGTCGTCGGTGACGGCCGCGCCGAAGACCACGCCGAGAATGTTGCCCTCGGTATCCACCAGCGGCCCACCGGAATTGCCCGCCCGGACCTGCCCGCGCACGGTGTAGACCTCACGTTCGACGTTGTTGTCGCGATAGATGTTGGGGCCCTTGAGTTCCAGGGTCTCGCGCACACGAGCGGCACTGGCGGTGTAGCGGCCGCCGCCCGGATAGCCGAGCACGATCGCGCTCTCCCCGGAATTGGCGGGCGCGGGCGCCAGCGGAATCACCGGCGCCTGCAACCCGGGCACCGCCAGGATCGCGATGTCCTTGGACGGATCGAACAGCACCACCGTGGCCTCGAGCGAACCGCGCACGGTATCCACGCTCACGCTGGTGGTTCCGGCCACCACGTGCGCGTTGGTCATGACGCGCTCGGGCGCGACCACGAAGCCCGAACCCTCCAGCTGCCGTTGACAACTCGGCGCGATACCGCTGATCCGCAGCACACTGCCCTGCAGCGCCTGCGCCACCGGCAGTTGCAGAATGCCCGCGTCCGGCGGCTCCACCGCGGCGATGGGCACCCGGCCGAACGGGCCGATCACATCCGGCAGCCCGGAGGTGTTGAGCAGATTCGAGAACTCGTTGGGCACCTTGCGCAACCAGTCCGGCGCGACGGTGTCCACGTTGATCAGAACGCGAGAGTTCTTGACAGCGGCCGCGATTCCCGGCTGCGAGGAGTTCGCCAGCGGCAGCGCCAGCAACCACGCGGTGGCCATGACCGCCGCCATCTGCAGACCGGCGCCCACCACGCTGTCCACGCTGCGGGTGAACGGATCGCGCATACCGCTGCGCGCCGCCCGGCCCAGCACCATGCCCGCCACCTCGCCGACGATCACCAGCGCCACGATCAGCAGCACACCGACCAGCACCCGCGAGCGACCCTCGCTCAGGTGCACCAGAATGTGCGGCGCGATGAGAATGCCCGCCACCGCGCCCAGCACCACACCCAGGAAGGCCAGCGCCGAAGCGACGGCGCCCTGCCGCCACCCGGAGGTGGCGGCCAGCAGCGCCAGAATCACGATCCCAATGTCGAGCCAGGCCGAGGCCGTCATAACGTCATCCCTACCGCGGCCAGCGAGGCCTGCAGATCACGCACATCGTGATGGTCCCATTCGTGTTCCCAGCCGGACACCGCGAGCAGTCCGGCGAGCACGCCCGCGGTGAAACCCCACACCAGCATGCCGTCCACCGTGAAGGCCGGACCCATGTAACCCAGCGGATGTCGCACCACGAAACGGTTGGCGGGATCGATGAGGTCCGCGATCGGCACCCGCACCACGCGCGACGCCTCGGTTTCGCTCACCACACCCACCTCGCCGGGTGTTCGCCAATAGGCGACCACCGGCGTCACATCGAACCGCGAAGGCGGCACGAAGATCTTGGGCAGAATAGACAGCGGCTGCACGCTCGCCGGATCCAGCCCCGTCTCTTCCTGCGCTTCGCGCAGCGCGGTGCTGATCGGGCCGTCGTCCTGCGGCTCGACGCCACCGCCGGGAAAAGCCACCTGACCACTGTGCTGACGCAGCGTCGCCGCGCGCTGGGTGAGCAGCACGTCCGCGTCGGCCGGAAGTCCGCCCGGCGCCACGGGATCCGACTCCGGCGCACCGCTGAACAGGACCAGGACAGCCGCCTCGCGGGGCGAGGACACCGCCGCGGCGAAGCGGCGCATGGTGCTGCGGCGCAGGACCGGATTGACCCCGGTCGGATCGGCCGGCTCGTGCTCGGTCACCCCGCGCAACCACTCCGGAACAGGGCCCGCAGGCGCCTCTGGTCTCATGCCCACACTCCCGAACCCACGTTTGCACCGGAGTAACCGGCGAACACCAAGCAGCACAAGGTACTACGTCTACATCCTGCAGCGGGCGCGCTCACGGGGTGTCCGTTCGGCCGGAACAGGCTCGTACGCGGGAGCTCTCGGCTACCCACCCGCTCATGCCCGGACGCCCAATTCGGCCGCGACGGTGTCGGCGATGTCGTCCACGCTCTTGAACGGGCGCACCACCACCTTGGCCACCGAACCGTCGGCGCGCACCAGCACCGAGATGGGCAGCACGGCCGGCGCGCCGATCGCCTTGCGCACCTCGATCTTCGGATCCTGAACGCCGGGCAGGTGATTGTCGAGACCGGTCAGCCGGGCCAGCGCCTTGCCCGCGCCGGGATCGCTGTGCACGGTCAGCACCGTGACGGCCCCGGCGGCGCGATCCGAGAACTGTTGCAGCAGCGGCAGTTCCTCCGCGCACGGGCCGCACCAGTACGCCCACAGATTGAGCAGCGCCGGTTTACCCGCCAGCGCCGCGGTCAGCTCCATCGGGTTGCCGTCGGCCAGGCATTCCAGGGTGATGCCGGCCAGCGGACCGCCCGCCGTGACCGGTGCGCCGGTCGGCACGGGACAGGGCGCCAGGTTCGCCGCGGCCCGTTCGCCGCCGGTCACGCTCGCGCCCGCCGGACCCGGGCCGCCACCGGCCGGGACCGGACCCTCGGCCGCGTCCCCGCACCCCGACACCGCCAGTACCGCGCACACCGCCGCGACCGCCCATCCCCCGCGAACGCCGTTCCGGGAGAACACAGCTCTCACAGGCCCACCAGTTCGAGCAGATGCTCGGTCTCGGGGCCCTTGACCAGCGCGGCGGCGACGGCGGGATCGGTCGGGCCGGTCCCGTAGGACGGGCAGTCCTTGGCCAGCACGCACGCCCCGCACGCGGGTTTGCGGGCGTGGCACACGCGGCGGCCGTGGAAGATCACCCGGTGCGAGAGCATCGTCCAGTCCTTGCGCTCGATGAGCGCGCCGACGATGTGCTCGACCTTCACCGGATCCTCTTCCGTGGTCCAGCCCCAGCGCCGCACCAGCCGCCCGAAATGGGTATCGACGGTGATGCCGGGCACGCCGAAGGCGTTGCCGAGGATGACGTTGGCGGTCTTGCGCCCGATCCCGGGCAGCTCCACCAGCTGCGCCAGCGTGTGCGGGAGTTCGCCGTCGTAGCGTTCGACGAGCGCCTGCCCGAGCCCGATGAGCGAGGTCGTCTTGTTCCGATAGAAACCGGTGGGCCGGATGTACTCCTCGAGCTCGGTCCGGTTCGCCTCGGCGTAGTCGCGGGCGCTCGGATACCGGGCGAAAAGCGCGGGTGTGGTCAGATTCACGCGCACATCGGTGCACTGGGCCGACAGAATCGTGGCCACCGCGAGCTCCAGCGGAGTGGTGAAGTCCAGCTCACAGTGCGCGTTCGGGAACGCCAGAGCCAGGGTTCGATTCATCCGGCGGGCCCGCCGGACCAGTCCGGTGTGCGTCTCCTTCGCGCGGGACTTCGCTTTGCCGTTGGCGGGTGCGATCGCCGCGCGGACCGTCCGCGCCGGAACCGCCGCGTCGCTGGTCGGGACGGCGGGCGGGCCGGAATCGGCCCCGGTAGCGGCCGCGCTGGATGGTGAGACACGCACGCGTCCACCTTACGGAACCACCCGATCGCATCAACCGGGCTGCGCACTCCCCGTGTTCCATCTGAGACCTTCGGCGTGTTTACTCACCCCTATGCAAGGACTCGCCGTGGTGCTGTTTCCGATAGCGCTGATGCTGTTCGCACTGGTGATGGAACGGGTCGAGAACCGGCTGCGCAAGCTCCTCGAACCCGACCCGGAGGTTCAGCAGTACCTGGACCGGGCCACGAATGCCGAGGTCAACGACCTCACCAAACTGGGTTTGCCGGCCGCGGCCGCACGCCCGCGCCGGGCTCGCCCGGCAGCCAAGGGCCTCGACGTGGCCCAGGCCAGCTGAGCCGAATCCCGTCGATTCCCCGGTGCTCCCCCGCGCTCCCCGCGGGTGTCCGGTGCGATTCCGACAGCACGTATTCTGATCTTCCTCACACCGCGCCGACGGCGTGTCGCTAGATTGAAGCTCGCGTGTCGGAAAACCGCCTTTGCACGTCCGGTAAACGGACGCCACGTGTCGGAGAATGAGCGCGGCGCGTGGTGTCTATCACTACCCGGACATATTGCAAAGTAGACTGCACTGTCGGCCGACTCGCTTCGGTCGAGGACAGAGCCATTTCCCATAAGGAGCACATTCGTGGACGAGGCCCTCGCCAGAGCAGGCATCTTCCAAGGCGTCGAGCCCACCGCGGTGGCGGCTCTCGCCAAACAACTTCAGCCAGTGGACTTCCCGCGCGGTCACGTGATCTTCAACGAGGGTGAGCCCGGTGACCGGCTCTACATCATCACCTCCGGCAAGGTGAAGATCGGCCGCCGCTCGCCGGACGGCCGTGAGAACCTGCTGACCATCATGGGCCCGTCGGACATGTTCGGTGAGCTGTCGATCTTCGATCCGGGCCCGCGCACCTCGACGGCCACCACCGTCACCGAGGTCCGCGCGGTCACCATGGACCGGGACGCGCTCAAGGCGTGGATCGATCAGCGCCCGGAGATCGCCGAACAGCTGCTGCGGGTCCTCGCCCGCCGCCTGCGCCGCACCAACAACAACCTGGCCGACCTCATCTTCACCGATGTCCCCGGTCGTGTTGCCAAGGCGCTGCTGCAGCTGGCCCAGCGGTTCGGCACCCAGGAAGCGGGCGCGCTGCGCGTGACCCACGACCTGACCCAGGAAGAGATCGCCCAGCTGGTCGGCGCCTCGCGCGAAACCGTGAACAAGGCCCTGGCCGACTTCGCGCACCGCGGTTGGCTGCGGCTCGAGGGCAAGAGCGTGCTCATCTCCGACTCGGAGCGCCTGGCCCGCCGCGCGCGGTAGCTACAACTCGCACAACGTCTCTGGACCGGTCGCCATCAGAGCTGGCGACCGGTCCAGACATGTTTGCTTACCGTTTGCGACCGCTGCGCGCGAGCGCAGCGCGCACCCGGCGGATCAGCCGTGGGCGCGGATGTACGCGAGCTGCGCCTTGACCGAACTGCGGGCCGCGGGCCACAGCCGCTTGTCGACGTCCGCGTAGACCTTGGCGACGATGCGCAGCGATCCGGCGTCCGGTCCGAGCTCGGCGAGCGCGGCCCGGACCTGGTTCAGACGCTCCTCGCGATGCCGGATGTAGTAGTCGATGACCGGCAGCGCGTCCGCGTGGTCCGGGCCGTGCGCGGGCAGTAGCACGCGACCGGGTGCGGCCTCGGCGAGGCGGCGCAGGGACTCCAGGTAGTCGGCCAGGGCGTCGTCGCGGGATTCGAGCACGGTGGTGCCCGAACCGAGCACGGTGTCGCCGGTGATCAGGGCGGCGTCGGCGTCATCCGGGCCGTCGACGAGGAAGCTCAGCGAGTCCTCGGTGTGGCCGGGGGTGGCCAGCACGGTGATGCGCAACCCGGCGGCCTCGATCACCTCGCCGTCCGACAGGTTCGTGCCCGTGCCGCGCAGGAACTTGGAAGCCTTGGCGCGCACCGGACTTCCGGTGGCCTCGACCAGGTGATCGATGCCGCCGGTGTGATCGGCGTGCTCGTGCGTGATGAGGATCAGCGCGACGTCGCCGCCGGTCTCACGCACGATGGCGGCGGTGTGGTCGCGGTCCTTGGGTCCCGGGTCCACCACCACCCAGCCGGTGTGGCCCGGAGCGCGCAGCAGCCAGGTGTTGGTGCCCTGCAACGTCATTCCGCTGGGATTGTCGGCCAGCACGACGGCGGCGGACGGGGTCACGTGCCGCAGTTGCTCGTACGCGGGGTGAGTGAGGGTCATACCTTCGGTCCTAACGCGGGAGAGGCTGCGTGTCCATGCTTTGTCTCACTGCGCTTCTATTGTGCGCCAACCGGATTGGCGGGCGGCACACGCCACGGGTGACGTGCGCCGCAGGCGAGCTCACCGCACTTCGGCGATGAGTTCCACTTCCACCGGGGTGTTCTTGGGGAGCTCGGAGACGCCGACGGCCGAGCGCGCGTGCACGCCCGCCGCGCCGAAGACCTCGCCCAGGAAGTCCGACGAGCCGTTGATGACGACCGGCTGATCGGTGTAACCCGGTGCGGAGTTCACGAATCCGACGACCTTGACGATCCGCACGACGTTGTCGAGGCCGACCAGATCGTGCACGGCGGCCAGGGCGTTGAGGGCGCACAGGCGCGCGGCCTCGGCGGCCTGCTCGGTGCTGACCTCGGCGCCGACCTTGCCGGTCACCGTCAGCTGCCCGTCCACGAACGGCAGCTGGCCGGAGGTGTAGACGAGATTGCCAGTGCGGATGGCCGGGATGTACGAGGCCACGGGCGCGGCCACCGCGGGAATGGTGAACCCGAGCTTGTCGAGATTCGCCGCCCAGTCGGTCGCGGGGGCGCTCACTTCTTGGGGCGCTTCAGATAGGCGACGTGCTGCTCACCGGTCGGGCCGGGCAGCACGGAGACGAGCTCCCAGCCGTCGGAGCCCCACTGATCCAGGATCGCCTTGGTGGCATGCGTCAACAGCGGCACGGTCGCGTATTCCCAAGCGGTCAACTCACTCATGCGGTGAGATTAGCCCCGGCCGCACGGGCTTCGTACCCCGGGACCTCCGACTCGGTGCGGTATCGGGAAATACCGCTTTCCAGAGTGGTGTATCAGACAGTCGGTGTCTCTTATGGGCAGGAACAAGGAACGGGTTATAGGCTCGCGAGCGTGGGAGTACCGATAGCAGTGCCCGTTTCGGTTGAGCCGGGGGTCGAAGCAGGTTGGCCGGAGCGGGCGGACAAGGCCCGCCTGCACTACGTGTCCGGAAAGGGGGGAACCGGGAAGTCCACCGTCGCAGCCGCTCTGGCGCTGGCACTCGCGGCGGGGGGCCGCCGCGTGCTGCTGGTCGAGGTCGAGGGCAGGCAGTCCATCGCCCAGCTCTTCGATCTGCCGCCGCTGCCGCCCACCGAGACCCGCATCGCGACCGCCGACGGCGGCGGCGAGGTGCTGGCCCTGGCCCTGGACGTCGAGCACGCCTTCCTGGAATACCTCGACATGTTCTACAACCTCGGCTTCGCGGGCCGGGCGATGCGCCGGGTCGGCGCGATCGAGTTCGTCACCACCATCGCACCGGGTCTGCGCGACGTCATCCTGACCGGCAAGATCAAGGAGTGCGCGGTCCGGTCCGACAAGGCCGGTAAACCGGTGTATGACGAAATAGTCATCGACGCGCCGCCCACGGGCCGGATCGCGAGCTTCCTGGACGTCACCCAGGCGATGGCGGAGATCGCCGGCGGCGGGCCGATCCAGACCCAGGCGGACGGGGTCTCCAAGCTCCTGCACTCGCCGCAGACCATGATCCACCTGGTGACCCTGCTGGAGGCGCTGCCGGTGCAGGAGACCGCCGACGCGGTCGCCGAACTCACCGCCAACGACCTCAACATCGGCACCGTCATCGTGAACCGCGCCAGCGAGGGCCTGCTGCCGCGCGAGCTGCGGGCCAAGGCCGCCGAGGGCCAGCTCGACACCGACGCGCTGCGCGCCGGGCTCGCCGAGGCCGGAATCACCCTGTCCGACGCCGACTTCCAGGGCCTGGTCGAGGAGACCGTGGAGCACTCCGCGCGCCTGCAGGCGCAGGACGAGAACGCCGCCGACCTCGCGCAGGTCGACATTTCCCGGTTGTACCTGCCGTCGCTGGCCGACGGCATCGACCTGGGCGGGCTCTACGAGCTGGCCGAGCACTTGAGCGCACAGGGAGTTCGCTGACCATGATCGTTCCGGCTGCCACCGTCCCCCTGGACATCAACAGGATCATCGCCGACCCGACCGCGCGCATCGTGGTGTGCTGCGGCTCGGGCGGCGTCGGCAAGACGACCACCGCCGCCGCCATCGCGCTGCGCGCCGCCGAGGCGGGCCGCAAGGTCGTGGTGCTGACCATCGACCCGGCGCGCCGGCTGGCGCAGTCGCTCGGGGTCAGCGACCTGGGCAACACCCCGCAGCAGGTCGAACTGGCCGAAGGCGCCAAGGGTCAGCTGTTCGCCATGATGCTGAACATGCGCCGCACCTTCGACGAGATGGTGCTCGAGCACACCAGCCCGGACAAGGCGGAGCAGATCTTCGCCAATCCGATCTATCAGACCGTCGCGTCCTCCTTCGGTGGCACCCAGGAGTACATGGCGATGGAGAAGCTCGGGCAGCTGGCGAGCAAGAAGGAGTGGGACCTGATCGTGGTCGACACTCCCCCGTCCCGCAACGCCCTGGACTTCCTGGACGCGCCCAAGCGCCTGGGTAACTTCCTCAACGGCAAGATGATCCGGGTCATCATGGCCCCGGGCCGCGGTGTCGGGAAGCTCGTCGCCGGCGCCATGAGCCTGGCCCTGCGCGGGGTCTCGACCATCGTCGGCGGGCAGCTGCTCAAGGACGCCTCGGTGTTCCTGCAGTCGCTCGAATCCATGTTCGGCGGCTTCCAGGATCGCGCGGATCGCACCTACGCCATGCTCTCGCGGCCGGGCACGCACTTCATCGTGGTCGCGGCGGCCGAGCCGGACGCGCTGCGCGAGGCGTCGTTCTTCGTGGACCGGCTCTCGACCGACAAGATGCCGCTGGCCGGACTGGTGCTGAACCGCACGCATCCGGTGCTGAGCTCGCTCTCGCCGCAGCAGGCCCAGGTGGCCGCGGATCGGCTGGCCCCGGAGGGGACGACCGAGGACGACGCCGAGGCGCCCGCGGCGCTGGCCGCCGCGGTGCTGCGCATCCACGCGCAGCGGGCGCTGACCGCCAAGCGGGAACAGCATCTGCTGCAACGGTTCACCGGCGCGCATCCGCGGGTGCCGATCGCGGCGGTGACGGCGCTGCCGTTCGAGGTCGCCGACGTCGAGGCGCTGCGGGCGGTGGCCGATCAGCTGGCCGCGGCGGGCGCCGCGACACGCCCGGCCTGACGGTGATCGTGAAATTACGTCAACCGGTCTGGCAAACCACGAGCTGAGTGCCCGAAGAGGTGTTTTTGCCCGTTCTTACCCCGGAAACGGACCGAGCCCGCAATCGCGGGCTCGGTCCGTTCTGCTTTGGGGGATACGAGTTACATGGCGACTTTCTGCGTCCTCTGGACCCGGAAGAAGTCGGACCAGGAGGTCACCTCGGGATGCTGCTTGAGCAGCGCCCGGCGCTGACGTTCGGTCATGCCGCCCCACACACCGAACTCGACTCGGTTGTCGAGGGCATCGGCACCGCACTCCATCAGGACCGGGCAGTGCCGGCAGATGGTGGCCGCTTTGCGCTGCGCTGCGCCACGCACGAAAAGCTGGTCGGGATCCACTTCCTTGCATCGGGCCTGGGCAACCCAGGCAATACGTGCTTCGGCCTGCTCCACGTCCAGTCGAGCGATCGGGGTAGTCATATGCATTTGGTGTGCCCCTTTGCAGTCCGAACACCGGGTCACGGCGCTCCAGAATCGCGTGTGCAGCGCGCAGATACCCAACCCCACTGCGAACTGCACCACATTCCACTTTGAGTGTTAGCTCTATCACACTGGGTTCTCAATCTAGGTAATGAGGCGTCGCCAGCGCAAGACCGTCCCGAGATTTTCTGGTACGCCCGTCCACGCATTCGTCACCAAAAACCGGTCAGTCGGCACCTTTCCGGCGAATGGACACTCGTCCCGGGCGGACGCCGGGCGACGGAAAGGGCAATTAGGCTAGGGCTCGTGCCGATCACACGAACGCTCGCGAGACTGGCCGGCAGTTGCACGCTGGCAGCCGTCCTCCTCGCCGGGTTGCTGTTCCCTCTGGCCGGCGGTTTCGGGTATATCTCCAACCGAGCCGCCGACGCCGTAGACAACGTCTCCGCCGAACTGGTGGAAGGCACGGTCCCGGCGGTGTCGACGATGGTCGATGTGAACGGCACGCCGTTCGCGTGGCTGTACGAGCAGCGCCGCTTCGAGGTGCCCAGCGACCAGATCTCCAACGACATGAAGCTGGCGCTGGTCTCGGTCGAGGACAAACGCTTCGCCGACCACGGTGGCGTCGACTGGCAGGGCACCTTCCGCGCCTTCCTGACCAACACCTCCGGCGGTGAGGTGCAGCAGGGCGGTTCCACCATCGACCAGCAGTACGTGAAGAACTACCTGCTGCTCGTGGTGGCCAAGACCGACGCCGAACGCCGCGCCGCCATCGAGACCACCCCCGCCCGCAAGATCCGCGAGATCCGGATGGCGATGACCCTGGAGAAGGAGCTCACCAAGGACGAGATCCTCACCCGGTATCTGAACCTCGTCCCGTTCGGCAATTCCTCCTACGGGATCCAGGACGCCGCGCAGACCTACTTCGGCATCGACGCCAAGAACCTCAACATCGTGCAGTCGGCCATGCTCGCGGGCATGGTGCAGTCCAGCTCCAAGCTGAACCCGTACACCAACCCCAAGGGCGTGCTCGAGCGCCGGAACACCGTGCTGGACACCCTGATCCAGAACGTCCCGAATCAGGCCGACACGTTCCGCGCGGCCAAGTCCGAGCCGCTGGGCGTGCTGCCCGAGCCCAAGGGCCTGCCGCGCGGCTGCATCGCGGCGCAGGATCGCGGATTCTTCTGCGACTACGCGCTGCAGTACCTGGCCAACGCGGGCATCACCCGGGATCAGATCGACAAGGGCGGCTACCTGATCCGCACCACGCTGGACCCCGACGTCCAGAACGCCGCCAAGGCGGCCGTGGTGGCGCACGCCGACCCGAATCTCGGTGACATCGCCGAGGTCATGAACATCGTGAGCCCCGGCCAGGACGCGCATCCGCTGCTCGCCATGGTCTCCAGCCGCACCTACGGCCTGGACGGCAACGCCAACCAGACCGTGCAGCCGCAGCCGTATTCGCTGGTCGGCGACGGCGCGGGCTCGATCTTCAAGCTCTTCACCACGGCCGCGGCCATGGAGAAGGGCCTGGGCATCAACGCCCAGCTGGACGTGCCCGGCCGCTTCGAGGCGCAGGGCCTGGGCAACGGTGGCGCCAAGGGCTGCCCGCCGGCGACCTACTGCGTCGAGAACGCGGGCAAGTACAAGTCGCCGATGTCGGTGACCGAGGCGCTGGCCACCTCGCCGAACACCGCGTTCGTCAAGCTGATTCGCGATGTCGGCGTGGCCCCGACCGTCGATATGGCCGTGCGCCTGGGCATGCGGTCCTACACCCAGCCCGGCACCTCGGGCCACGGCAACCAGAGCCTCGCGGACATGATCAAGGAACAGAACCTGGGCTCGTTCACCCTGGGCCCGGTCGCGATCAATCCGCTGGAGCTGTCGAACGTGGCGGCGACCATCGCCTCCGGCGGCAAGTGGTGCCCGCCGACCCCGATCCGCGAGGTCGTCGACCGCAGCGGCAAGAACGTGCCGCTGACGCAGCAGGCCTGCGAGCAGGTCGTCGAGCCCGGTCTGGCCAACACCCTGGCCAACGCCATGAGCAAGGACGACATCAGCGGCACGGCGGCGGGCGCGGCCCGGGCCGTGAACTGGAACGCGCCGCTGTCGGCCAAGACGGGTACCACCGAGAGCCACCGGTCCTCGGCGTTCCTGGCGTTCACCAACTCGCTGGCCGGTTCGGCCTACATCTACGGTGACAGCCCGACGCCGGGCGAGATCTGCTCGTTCCCGCTGCGGAACTGCGGCAGCGGTGACCTGTTCGGCGGTAACGAACCCGCTCGGTCGTGGTTGAGCGCGGTCCGGGACGTGCTCGGCAAGTTCCCGCCGCCGGGCCTGCCGCCGCTGGACGACAAGTACGTGCGCGGGTCGAACAACGCGCAGATTCCGGACGTCATCGGCCTGCAGCAGGGCGAGGCGAACGCGAAGCTGATCGCGGCGGGCTTCCAGGTGTCGGTGGCCTCGGCGCCGGGCGCCGGGAAGGGCACGGTGGTGAGCATGTCGCCGGACGGGTCGGCGATCCCGGGTTCGGTGATCACCATCTACGTCAGCGACGGGACCATGCGGCCGGCGCCGCAACCGGACGAACCGGCGCCGTCGGTGCCCGGATTGCCCGGGATAACCATTCCGCGCCTGCCGCCGATCCCCATCCCGATCCCGATACCCCGCTGATCGGAACGATCGTCCGCGGACGGTCCGGTCCCTGACGATCAGAGGCCCCTCGCCTGTCCGGCGAGGGGCCTCTGTCGTGCACGCGCCACTCAGGCGCGGATGCCGCTCACAGCCGGTCCTTCACGGCCTTGGAGACGCGGGAGCCGTCGGCGCGGCCCGCGGCGAGCGCGGTGGCGATCTTCATGACCTGGCCCATCTGGCGCATGCCCGGGCGCTCGCCGTTCTCCTCGGCGACCTGCGCGATGGCGGTGTCGGCGATGTCGGCGACCTCGGCCTCGGTCAGCTGGGTGGGCAGGTACTCGTCGATGACGGCCTCTTCGGCGCGCTCGTTGGCGGCGAGTTCACCACGCCCGGCCTGCTCGTAGACGACGGCGGCCTCGTTGCGCTTCTTGGCTTCCTTGGCCAGGACCGCGAGCACCTCGGTATCGGAGAGTTCCCGCGCCTGCGAACCCGCGACCTCGGCGGTCTGGATGGCGGCCAGCAGCATGCGCACGGTGTTCAGGCGCAGCGCGTCCTTGGCCTTCATCGCGGTGGTGAGATCGGCCCGCAGCTTGGATTTGAGTTCCGACATGGCCGCCACGGTACCGCTGAACACCCGCGACGCTGTACGCATTTTCTGCGGGTCGCCTATTCTGGGCAAATGCCCGTCATCTCGACCGCCACCCTTCGCCGTACCGCCCTGGGCGCCGCGGGGACCGCCGTCGCCGGAATCGGTTACGCGACGCTCATCGAGCGCAACGCCTTCACCCTGCGTGAGGCGACGCTGCCGGTTCTGGAACCGGGTAAGCCGTCGCTGCGTGTGCTGCACATCTCCGACCTGCACATGATGCCGGGTCAGAAGCTGAAACAGGCGTGGTTGCGCGAACTGGACCGGCTGGAGCCGGATCTGGTGGTGAACACCGGCGACAACCTCTCGCACATGAAGTCGGTGCCCGCGGTGGTGCAGGCGCTCGGCGGGCTGCTGGGCCGGCCGGGGCTGTTCGTGTTCGGGTCCAACGACTACTTCGCGCCGGTGCCCAAGAATCCGCTCAAGTACTTCAAGAAGGACCACAAGCGGGTCCTGGGCGATCCGCTGCCCTGGCAGGACATGCGGGCCGCGTTCACCGAGCGGGGCTGGCTGGACCTGACGCACGTGCGCCGCGACATCGAGGTGTCCGGGGTGCGGATCTCGACCGCGGGCGTGGACGATCCGCATTTGCGGCGCGATCGCTACGACACCGTGGCCGGGGCGCCGAATCCGCTGGCGGACTTGAGCATCGGGCTCACGCACTCCCCCGAGCCGCGGGTGCTGGATCGGTTCGCGGCCGACGGATACGACCTGGTCATGGCCGGGCACACGCACGGCGGCCAGCTGGTGCTGCCGGGGTTCGGCGCGCTGGTCACCAACTGCGGGATCGACCGGGCGCGGGTGAAGGGGCCGTCGAAGTGGGGCGCCCACATGCGGCTGCACGTCTCGGCCGGTCTGGGCACCTCGCCGTGGGCGCCGTACCGCTTCTGCTGCCGTCCGGAGGCCACGCTGGTGACCCTGGTCAGCGCGCCGCCCAAGAAGCCCGTCTCGGAGTCGGGCCGCGGGCGTACCGCGCCGGAGGCTGTCGCGCGATAGGCGTTTACAGCGATATACAACGCGGTATGTAGTCGAGGACGGGGACAAAACCGTGACCAGTGGTAATGACCGCACCGATGATCCGGCCGCCGGCGGGCCGGATCCGAACTGGTGGCAGGGTACGCCCGCGGCGGATTCGCCGTGGCAGCAGAATCCGCCATCGGGCAGCAATCCCGGTGCGCAGCAGGCGGATCCGACGTGGGTGGCGCAGCCGACGACGCCGTTCCCGGGTGGGCAGCAGTACGGGCCGGGGCCCGATCCGTATCAGCAGCAAACGTATTCGGGGCAGCAGCCGTACCAGTCGGCGCCGGCCCAGCCGGCCTACGGGCCGCAGTACGGGCAGCAGCCCGCCTACGGGCAGCCGGGGTACGGGCAGCAGCCGCCGTACGGTGCGCCGCCCGGTGGGGGCGGCAACAAGGGCTGGCTGTTCGCGGGCATCGGCGTGCTGGTGGTGGCGGTCATCGGCGCGGTGGTGACGGTGGTGCTGGTGAACGGGAGCTCGGACGAGCCCTCGGCGCAGTCCAAGACGACGCCCTCGCTGATCAGCGCGCTGACCACCGAGAATTCACCGTCGGCCAAGCCGACCGCGCCCAAGTCCACGACGACCAAGGCGGGTGCGCCGTCGGCGGTCATCCCCGGCTACCAGGTGGTGTCGATTCCGGATAACGGTGCGGCGTACGACATTCCGAAGAGCTGGGCGATCGATCGGACGGCGCAGTCCACGATCGGCGCGGGCGCGGATCAGATTCCGATGGCGGGGCTGGCGCAGGACGGCGTCGACTACTGCCCGGATTACGTGCGCACCAACATCTTCCTGAGTCAGTCGGAGGAGACCGATCCGGGTAAGGCCGCCGCGGACATCGGCATGAAGCTGAGCCGGATCGGCTGGCCGACCACCACCGGCGCGACTCCCGGTGCGGCCGAGGCGTTCTCGTCGTCGGACGGCTCGCTGTCCGGCATCTACCAGGAGTTCAAGGGCAGCGCGCCGGTGCAGACCGCGGGCTGTGCCTCGACCTTCACCGTCTACACCTTCGCCTTCCCCGGCGAGGAGGGCGCGTTCGTGTTCACCATCGCGGCCGATACCGGGGTGGCGGACGCGGTGGATACGACGATGGCGAAGAAACTGCTCGCCTCGATCCGCCCGATCTAGCGGGCGGGCCGGGCGGCACTCGTCCGACAGGGGGTCCGACGATGACCGGTGACGAACGGGACCGGAGTGATCCGGACCGGACCGACGTGCAGGCGGATTGGTGGCAGGGGCCACCGGCTCCGGGGTCGCGGTGGGAGTCGCCGCATACGGTGCCGCCCGCGCGTGACGCGGCGCCGCCGCCTCCCCCACCGCCGCCGGCGCCGAGCCCGGGTCCGGCGCGGCGGGCCGAGCCGACCACGCAGCAGCCGTTCGTGCCGCCGCCGGACACCGGTCCGCCGCGTCGCCCGTACGCGACGGGGCGGCCCGATCCCGTTCGGACGGGGCCGAATTCGGCGGTGGGCGCGCCGCCGCCGCGCTATCCGACCGGTCCGGGCGTTCCGATCGGGCCGGGACCGTATGCGACGGGCCCGAATTCGTATTCGCAGTTTCGAAATCCGCAGCCGCCCTACGGTTCCGGCGGGCCGCCGTCGAACGCGCGCGTCTGGATCTACGCCGGTGTCGGGGCGCTCGTGGTGGCGCTGGTGGCGGTGATCTCGTTCGTCGTCGTCACCCGCGAGTCCGGTGGGCAGGGGCTCGGGACGACGACCGCGGCCCCGACCACCACCTCCCGCACGACCACGACGACGAGTGCCGTGCCCGACCCGGTCATCGCCGGGTATCAGGTGGTGGTGCCGAACGATCTGCGGACGGCCTGGGACGTTCCGGCGGACTGGACCGTCGACACGAGTCACTCGAGTATGAATTCGGCCACCGATTCGGTGCCGGTGGCGGGGCTGGCCTACGAGGGCTCGGGCTACTGCACCGACAACGTCCGCACCCAGATGTTCCTGACCCAGACGAAGATCGCGGACACCGCGGCGGCGGCCGCCGACATCGCGACCCGGATGGCCCGGATCGGCTGGACCACAAACACTTCCATCGTTCCGGGCGCCGCCGAGCCGTTCGACTCGGCCGATCATTCGCTGCACGGGGTCTACCTGGAGACGACCGGCACCTTCACCGCGGCCGACGCGACCTGCGCCAAGACGTTCGCCGTGCACACGTTCGCGGTCTCCGGCGGCGACGAGGGCGCCCTGGTGCTGGCGATCGGCGCCGACACCGGCGTGGACCGCGCCGTGACCCGCGACTTCGCCCGCCGCCTACTCGCCACCCTCCGCCTGTTTTAGCCCCCTGACCACCCGATTTAGCATCAACCCCACCCATCGGTTAAGCTACTGCAGGTTCGCCTCACGGGGTGTGGCGCAGCTTGGTAGCGCGCTTCGTTCGGGACGAAGAGGTCGCAGGTTCAAATCCTGTCACCCCGACGTGTTGGTTGAGACACAGGAAAGGCCCTGACCATTGGTCAGGGCCTTTTCGCTTGTCCGGGGATCGCTAGCAGGAGAGCTTCACGAAGGGGCACGTGATGACGTCCAGCACGGCCGCCAGGGCGTTCGCGCTGCCGGAGGCCGAGCCGGAGTCGGTGGTGTCCGCCACGGCGGCCGGGGCGGCGGCCAGGGCCGGGGCGGCGGTTGCCGAGGCGGCTCCGGCGACGAGGACGACGGCGGTCAGCAGGGTACGGGCGGTGCGGCGCAAGGCCATTGGAGCGACTCCTGAGTAGAGAGGTGAGCTGGGTACTGCTCGTGGATCAGAACGAGCCGGTGCTCGGCTTGGTGGCGCCGACGGTCACCGAGTAGTCCTTGCCCTTCACCTGATCCCAGCTGTTCTTGGTGGTGCCGCAGAAGCCGGTCAGCTGATAGGTGCCGGGGGCCAGGCCGGAGCGGACGGGCTTGATGGTCTGGCCGGGGCCCGCCATGCCGGACGGGTCGTGTTCGGTGAACTCGTGCACCGAGCCGTCGAGGGCGATGACGGCCCAGCAGACTCCCGAGCCGTTCGGGTTGTGGATGGTGGCCGTGATCTGGTCGGCCGCGGTGGCTTCGAACGACAGCTGCGGCGCCTCGATCGGCGCGGCGGTCGCGTGACCGCTGAAAAGAACAGTACTGAGAGTGCCCATCGCGGCGATGGCGATGGCTCCCCTTCCAACACTCGACATGGCTGCATTCTGGCACAGCGGACCGACAGAACAAGATCGAATCGTGATCGGCGATTTTTCCGGGTCATAGTGCGGTGCAACAGATTTGATGACCGATTTGGAACCACCGGGGTTCGCGCTACCGGCCGTCCGAGTCCTGCATGCGAGGCTCGGAGCCACCCGTCCCGATGACCGATCGATCCCGGCTCCGGCGCGAGAGCCGGATCACAGTGCCGGGCTGTCACGTTTCGGGTGGCCCAACCGTCTAGGTTTCGTCATCGACACGGCGATACGAGGAGGTGCGGCATGCGAGTGCTGCTGGCGGGAGCTACCGGCGCGATCGGGCGGCCGCTGACCCGGGCCCTGGTGGCAGCGGGGCACGAGGTGCTCGCGCTGGCGCGCAGCGAGCAGACCGCGCGCGCCGCTGCGGGTTTGGGGGCGCAGTCGGTGCGCGCCGATGCCATGGACCGCGAGGGGCTGCTGCGGGCGGTGGCGGGGGTGCGGGCGGACGCCGTCATCCATCAGCTCACCGCGCTGACCAAGCCCAAGCGCACCCTGGACGCGAACGATCCCAGCACCCTGCTGCGCACGGTCGGCACCGCGCACCTGCTGGAGGCCGCCGAAGTCGTTGGCGCGCACCGCTTCCTCACGCAGTCGATGGCACTCGGCTACGGCTACACCGACCACGGGGATCGCGTGCTGACCGAGGCCGACCCCTTCGCCGTCGCCCACGGCAATGCCGCCGACCCGGTGATAGCCGGCCTCGACTCCACCGAGTCCCAGGTGTTCGGCAACCCCCGCGTCGAGGGAATCGCCCTGCGCTACGGCCTCTTCTACGGCCCCGGTACCTGGTTCGACCCCACCCTCGGCGCCCGCCCCACCCCGGTCCCGTGGCGCGGCGGCGGGACCGTCTCCTGGATCCACGTGCACGACGCCGCCACGGCGACGGTCGCCGCCCTCGAACACGCCACCCCCGGCCACGCCTACAACGTCGTCGACGACTCCCCCGCCACCTGGCTGGACCTGGCCACCGCGGCCCGCCCCGCCGCCCGCCCCATCCGCCTCCCCGGAGCCCTCCTGCGCCGCATGGTCCCCTATTTCGGGCCCCTGATGCTCGACACGACCCTGCGCGCCTCCAACGCCAAGGCCCGCGCCGACCTCGGCTGGGCTCCGACCTACCCGACCTACCGCGAGGGCATGGCGGCCGGTGCGAGCGCGGTGCGCTCCTGACCGCCGGGGTGAAGCGCGCAGCGCTGCTCGAGGCGCTTGCCGGCCGATAGGATTGCCGTACCCGGGCTGGGAGGGCCCAGCCCGAGGTTCGTGAGGTGGGGCGTCCGTTGACGAAAGAGCCGACCGGAGAAGCTGTTTCACTGCCCGAGACAGCGCCTGTACTCCCGGACCGACTGCTGCGCCCACGGCGGATCGTCTGGATTTTTGCCATTCTCGCGCTACTCGGGGTGGGTATCGCTCTGGCCGCGATCGACGGCGACCGCTTCTATCGAATCGGCCGCGCCCCTGTGTGGTCGCTACCGGCGTGCTGGACCGCCGCGTTCGCACTCCTGGTGGGATTCGCGCCCGCGCTGGCCCGTAATCGCAAGCCGCTGTGGGTGACCGCGGCCGTCCTGCTCGGCCTGCTGACTGTTCCCCTCTGGCTGCTCGCAGTTCTCGCATCCTCGCTGAGCACCGACGAACTCAATGTCATCGAAGCCGTCCACCCCAGTCCCGACGGCCGCGTGCACGCCGTCACCGAAACGTTCTACAACGTGATCGACCCCTCCTGCCGAGTCTGGCTCCGTGAACCCGGCGGCCTCTTCGCCCGCCAGGTCCTGGTCTGGGAACGCATCGAAGCCAACTGCCCTCAACGCGTCTGGTTTCCCGACGACACCACGATCTCCATCGACTACGGCACCGAGAACCAGCCCTTCACCACGACCTTCGATTCCGACCGGATGCGAGTGACCGAGTCCTCGGCGCCATTCACCTATCGGTGACGTCGACCGCGGTCGGCACTCACCGAAGTTGTTCGGGGACTTCGGAGGCTCGGTACTGATAGCCCGCGAGGCCGGGGAGATCGCCACCGACTTCGGCGGCACCGCACACGTTTTCGCGTCCGACGCCGCCGCAGCGGCCACCCCCGCGGTTTCCGCCCACCCATTGGGGCTCATCGTGCCGGTCCTGAACCGGCTCAGCAGCGCCGGCTCGCGCGGGCGACACGGATCGCCGGGCGGCTGGAAGTTCGGGAGGGCGTGGAGGCGGGGATCGAACCCGCGACCTTCACACTGCGAATGAGATCTCTACCGACTGAGCTACTCCACGCCCCGGGGGAACCGTAGCGGGAGGGGCGGAGGCGGTGCCACCGAATTCCGTGCCGGGCGGGGAACTCAGACGGCGGCGGGGTGGAGGTGGGGTGTGCCGGGGCGGTGGGCGTGGGTAGTGAGCAGGGTCGTCAGGGCTTGGGCGGTGGCGGGGGTCGCGGGGGTCAGGACGTAGAGGCGGGTGTCGGTCGCATCGGGGGTCAGCAGGGTGTCGTAGGTGAGGGTCAGGGTGCCTGCGGCGGGGTGGTGGATGCGTTTCGTGCCGTGGGAGCGGTCCTGGACCGTGTGGTCGTTCCACCAGGTGGCGAAATCACTGCTGGCCGTGTGGAGTTCGTTGATCACCTCGCGTAGGCGGGGGTCGTCGGGGTGGCGGGCCTGGTTCAGGCGGAGGTTGCCTACGGTTTCTCGGGCCACGCGATCCCAGTCGAGTTGGGCGGTGCGGGTGGCGGGGTCGAGGAACAGGAGGTGGGCGGTGTTCACGCCGGGGGCGAAGGAATCGCCGAATAGGGCCGCGGCGGCGGTGTTTCGGGCCAGGACGTCGCAGCGGTAGTCCATGGCGTAGGCCGGGAGCAGGGGCATGCCGTCGAGGATCGCCTGGACGGACGGGCTCAGGGCGGTGGAGGCGGGGCGTGGGGGCGGTTGGGCGCCGCGAGCGATGAGGTGCAGGTGGGCTCGCTCCGCCTCGGACAGGTGCAGGGCGGCGGACACGGCGTCCAGGACGGCGGCGCCGGGACTGACGGCGCGGCCCTGTTCCAGGCGGATGTACCAGTCGATGCTCACCGCGGCCAGTTCGGCTACCTCCTGACGGCGCAGGCCGGGGGTGCGGCGGCGGCCGGTGACGGGGAGGCCCGCGTCGGCGGGGGATAGTCGTTCTCGCATCGCGCGCAGGAACGCACCCAGTTCGGCGCCCGAATCCACTCTCTCCACCACCCCATACTGGCCGATCGGCCGCGGCGGCAGAGGACCGGCCGCCGCCCCGGCCGGACGACCCGGGGACCGGCCCGTCTTCGACGCCGCCTCTCCGCCCCGAGCACCCGGGACCGCTTGCAGCCATCGCACAGGACCACCCGCCCGCCGGCCCCTTCTCCCCCGGACCTGCACCGACCGCTTCCTCAAAGGTGGCATCCCCGATACCAGGATGCGCACAGCCTTCCTCGCAATCCTGGAATGCGAGACTCTGATCCCAGTAAATGAAACACTGACATCCCGGAGGATCGCCGTGAAGAACACCGCACGAATCATGTCCGCGGCCGTGGTCGCCTCCACCGCACTGGCGACGGCGGCCTGCGGATCAGACACGGAGCCCGCCCCGGCAACCGGCGTCACGGTCCGCGACGTCATTCCCTCCGACGCCGCCCGCTTCACCGTCACGAGCCCGGACATCGGCTCCGGCAACACCTTCGGCCCGGACAATTTCGCCGCCGCCTTCGGCTGCACCGCCGCGAACAAGGTCCCCACCATCCGCTGGTCGGGGGCGCCCGCGGCCGCGAAGAGCTTCGCGGTCACCATGTTCGACACCGACGCCCCGACGGGTAGCGGCTTCTGGCACTGGATGGCCTGGGACATCGGCTCGGGCGCAGTGGAATTCAAGCAGGGCGACGCCGCCGTACAGGGCGTCAACGACGCCGGGGCGGCCGGCTACCTGGGTCCGTGCCCGCCCGCGGGCGACAGGGCGCACACCTACCGAATCACGGTGCTGGCCTTGGATACCGCACAACTGGGCGTACCGGAGTCCACGCCGCCCACCGTGGCTTCGTTCTCGATGGGCGGTCACATCATCGGCGCGGGGCAGATGACGGTGACCGCACAGCGTCCCTGAGGGCGGTCCGGCGAAACAAACGACCCCGCAGCCGATTCCGGCTACGGGGTCGCTGTCGCGACAGCTAACTCAGCCCAGATGCAGCCGCTTCATCAGCCGCAGCGTCATCAGCGTGCTCTTGAGCTGCTTCTCGTACGGCATCCCCGCGCGCGCGGCCAGGATCTGCTTCTTCTGCACGCCGATGTTGATCGTGTCGGTGTACTTCAGAATCCCCGCGGCCCCGTGCCGGGTGCCCACGCCGGACGCCTTGACCCCGCCCGAGGGCGTGCCCTTGGCCGCGTAGGTGGTCACGAAGCCGTCGTTGATGTTGATCGCACCGGAGTCGATCTTGTTCGCGATCCGGCCGGCCCGCTCCAGATCCCCCGCCCACACACTGGCGTTGAGCCCGTACGCGGTGTCGTTGGCCAGGCGAATGCCCTCTTCGTCGCTGCCGAACCTGTAGATCGACACCACCGGACCGAAGGTCTCGAGGGTGGCCAGCGACATGTCGGGGGTGACGTCGGTGAGCACGGTCGGCTCGTAGAACGCGGGGCCGATGTCGGGCCGGGGCTTGCCGCCGGTGACGATGGTCGCGCCCTTCTCGCGGGCCTCCTCGACGTGCGCGGAGACCCGCTCCATGTGCTCGACCGAGACCAGCGAACCGATTTCGGGGTCGAAGTCGTAGGTGGCGCCCGCCTTGGCGCCCAGTTCTTCGGCCGCGGCGACGAAGCGGCGCACGAACTCGTCGTACACCTTGTCCTGCACGTAGATTCGCTCGATGTGCATGCACGCCTGCCCGGTGTTGCCGAACACCGCGAAGGTGGCGCTGGGGATGCACTCGTCGAGGTTCACGTCGTCGAGCACCAGCATCGGGTTCTTGCCGCCGAGTTCGAGCGAGCAGCCGATGAGGTTCTGCCCGGCCTGCGCGCCGATGGTGCGACCGGTGTTGGTGGAGCCGGTGAACATGACGAAGTCGACGTTGTCGATGATCGTCGGCCCGACGTCGGGCCCGCCGCCGCACACGACCTGGACCAGCCCGCGCGGCAGACCGGCCTTGTGCAGCAGTTCGATGCCGAACAGCGTGCACAGCGCGGTCTTGTTGTCCGGCTTGAGCACCAGGCCGTTGCCCGCCATGAGCGCCGGGGCGGAATCGGACATGGAGATGGCGAAGGGGAAGTTCCACGGCGCGATGACCGCGACGACGCCCTTGGGCCGGTGTTCCTCGGTGGAGCTGGTGATAACCGGCATGGGCCCGCTGCGCTTGCGCGAGCGCAGGGTCTTCTTCGCGGTCTTGAGGTAGTGCGCGATGACCATCGGGGTGTCGCACGCCTCTTCGATGGCCATGCGACGAGCCTTACCGCAGCCGATCTGAATCAGATCGGCGATGGTCTCGATCTCGGAGAGGATGAGTTCGTGTGCGCGTTCGAACACCTCGAGCCGCTGCTCGAGCGGCCGACGGGCCCATTCGGCCTGGGCGGCGCGCGCGGTCTCGACCGCGAGCCGCACGTCCTCGGGCGAGGACTGCGGCAGCTGCCCGACGATGTCTCCGGTGTAGACCTCGATCATGTCGTACGGATCGCGGGCGTCGCCCGCCTTGCCCGCGGTAACCATGGCGGTGAGCCGGTTGACCAGGGATTCCGTGACGCGTGGGGGCAGCTTGGCCCGGGAGCCGCGCTGCGTGCTCGTTGTGCTCATGGCGTTCTCTCCATAACTTGCCGCCCGTGACGGCGGTCACCCATGATTCAAACTAGAACACGTTATTGTTCAGGACAACGGCGCGGGGTAGTTTCGTCCCCGAATCTGCGGAAAGAAAGGTCGGCGATGACGACAGCCACTGCTGAAACAAGTAGCAATACCGAGCCTCATGCTCTCGTGGAGAAGCGCGGGGCGACGCTCATCGTCACCATGAACCGCCCGAGCGCCCGCAACGCTCTCACCGGCGAGATGCTCGCCATCATGACAGCGGCGTGGGAGCGCGTCGACAGCGATCCGGAGATCCGCTCCTGCGTGCTGACCGGTGCGGGCGGCTCGTTCTGCGCGGGCGCGGACCTGAAGAACATGGCCAAGAACGATCCGAGCGCGGGCATGGCGGCCGGCAGCGCCTTCGATCCCACCCGCATGCCGGGCCTGCTCAAGGGCTACCGCCTGAGCAAGCCGCTCATCGCCGCGGTCGAGGGTCCCGCCATCGCCGGCGGCACCGAGATCCTGCAGGGCACCGACATCCGCATCGCCGGTGAGAGCGCCAAATTCGGTATCTCCGAAGCGAAGTGGAGCCTGTTCCCGATGGGCGGCTCGGCCGTGCGACTGCCGCGCCAGATCCCGTACACCGTGGCCGCCGAGCTGCTGCTGACCGGCCGGCACATCACCGCCGCCGAGGCGCTGGGCTTCGGCCTGATCGGCCACGTGGTGCCGGACGGCACCGCGCTGGACAAGGCCCTCGAGATCGCCGAGTTGATCAACAACAACGGCCCGCTCGCGGTGCAGGCCATCCTGAAGGTCATCCGCGACACCGAGGGCATGCACGAGGAAGAGGCGTTCAAGATCGACGCCAAGGTCGGCCTGCCGGTTTTCCGCAGCCAGGACGCCAAGGAGGGCCCGCGCGCCTTCGCCGAGAAGCGCAAGCCCAATTTCACCGGCCAGTAAGAACTTTGGGGCGACCCCCGAATGAGCGGGCCCGCCGGGTACGACCCGGCGGACCCGCGAAACCGGGCGCACCTCCACCCTGCAGGAGGTGCGCCTAGCGGGCGATGAGTTCCTCGCCGAGGAAGCCACCCGACTGATGACTCCACAGCTGCGCGTACATCCCTTCCGCGTGCAGCAGGTCAGCGTGGGTGCCGGCTTCGACGATTCGCCCGTGATCGAGCACCACCAGCCGATCCATACCGGCCACGGTGCTCAACCGGTGCGCGACCACCAGCGCCGTACGCCCATCCATCAGTTCCCAGAGCGCCTGCTGCACCAGCTTCTCGCTCTCGGAATCGAGGGCGCTGGTGGCCTCGTCCAACAGCAGGATCGGCGCGTCCCGCAGGATCGCCCGCGCGAGGGCGACCCGCTGGCGTTGCCCGCCGGAGAGTTTCACCCCGCGCTCACCGAGCAGGGTTTCCATGCCCTGCGGTAGCGATTCGGCGAACTCGGTGACGTGCGCGGCCTCGGCGGCCCGCTGGATGTCGGCGTCGGTGGCGCCGGGTCTGGCGAAGCGGATGTTCTCCCGCAGGGTGCGGTGGAACATGGCCGGATCCTGTGGCACGTAGGCGATCTGGCTGCGCAGGTCGTGCTGGCGCAGGCGCGAGATGTCCTGCCCGCCGATGCTGATCGTCCCGCCGTCGATGTCCATCATGCGCAGCAGCAGCTGGGTGAGCGTGGTCTTGCCGCCGCCCGAGCGCCCGACCAGGCCCAGTTTGGTCCCGGCGGGGACGTCCAGATCCAGTCCGGTGAACAGCGGCTCGTTTCCCGCGTGCGCGAATTCGACCCGGTCGAATCGCACCCCGGACCCCGTGGGCCGCAAAGGTTCCGGATCCGGCGCGTCGACCACGGTCGGCGGCTTCAGCAGCAGTTCGGTGTACTGCGCCGCCTCGGTGAGCACGGTTTCCAGTCGCCGGTAGATCTGGTTGAACCGGAACATGATTCCGGTGGCGTTCCAGTAGTAGGTGAAGGCCACCATGATCACTTCGACGCGCGCGTGCCCGCCGCCGATGTTCACCGCGATGAGCAGGCCGAGCACATTGGTGATCACCACCAGCGGCACGATGGCGGTGTCGATGCGCAGGTTCGCGTAGTCCCAGGACCGAATGGCCTTGCGCCGCTGCCACGCGACCCGCCGCCGGTGTTCGGCCGCCTCCAGGGGTTCGGCCCCGAAGGCGCGCACCACCTGCATGTTGGCCAGGCTGTCGGCGACGTGCCCGGACACCAGCGCGATGGCCGCCTCGCGCTCGTCGACCAGCTCCTGCCGGCGCCGGATGAGCGGGGTGATGACCAGGCAGGTCAGCGCGATCATCCCGATCAGCACCACCACCAGCATCGGGTCGTAGCGCCACAGCACCACCGCCGCGAAGGTCAGCGGCAGCAGGGCGGCCACGATCTCGAAGGCGATGGTGTCGACGAACTGCTCGAAGCGGGTGGCGAAGCTCAGCGCCCGCTTGGTGAGCGATCCGGCGAAGTTGTCGTGGAAGAACGCCGCGTCCTTGGCCAGCAGTTCGTCCATGGCCGTGATGTAGAGGTCTTCGATGCCGTAGGCGTCCACCCGGTTGAGGCAGTGAATCCCTATGCGCCACAGTATTTCCGCGATCAGCAATATCGCGGCGAAGCCGATGACGAACGGCAGCAGCGCGTCCGCGCCGGAGTCGCCGCCCTCGGCCACCCGCCCGACGAGCACGGCGACCAGGAGCGCGGCGATGTAGTTCTGGCAGATGTTTCCCAGTGCCGGCGCCAGCATGGCTATGGCCGACAACAACTTTCGCTTCTTGAATTCCCGCCCGTAGTACCGCAGGACCAGTCCTATAGCGGGCGCGCGTGAGCTCATCCGTCCCCTCTCTCGAATGGTTTCCGAGCAGTGCAGAAGGGATATCGTCCCGCGCCCGCGAACGGCGGGCCAGCGATTATTAGCCGATAAGTAGCTATGAGAGAGTGGCGCTGGGCGATCGCAGAGCCCCGATCACCCAGCGCCGTTCGCGATTCACCGGTCGGAGCACGAGCCGGTGTCTCGCACGACGAATTACTCCGTCGGCTTGACCATGCGGGCCACGACCCGGCGCAGGACGCCGGGCGCGAAGCGCCGCACGAGGTAGGTGGGATAGGCCTGACCGGGGAAGACGAACAGCGGGTTGGCAGGCTTGGCCAGGGCGCGCTCGAGTGCGTCGATGACGTCCTCGGCGCGCATGCCGCTCGCACCACCCAGCACCGACGCGTTCTCCGCGCGCACCTTGTCCAGGAACGCGGTCTCCACGACCGGCGGGCACAGCCCGAGCAGCCGGACCCCGCTGTCCTTCAGCTCGTAGGACAGGCTCTCGATGAACCCGATGACGGCGAACTTGGACGCCGAGTAGCCGGCCATGCCGGGTGAGGGCAGCCAGCCCGCGACCGAGGCGAACAGCACGACGGTCCCGGTCCCGGCCCGCTTCATGGCCGGGATGACCGCCTGGCACAGATTCACGGTGCCGATGTAGTTGACCTCGATCATCTTCTTCAGCTGTGCCACATCGTGATCCAGCGCCGAGGCGTGCACGTGCGCCATCCCCGCGGCGTGCACCAGCCGGTCGATGGTCCCGAGCTCGCCGCGCACCTTGTCGACCACGGCCCGCACCTGTTCGGGGTCCGAGACGTCGCAGAGGTAGGTGTGGGTGTTGGGCGAGCGGTCCGCGGTGACCCGCAGGCCCTCGGGATCGATGTCGACGGCGGCGACCCGGTAGCCCGCGGCCGCCAGGCGCTGGGCGACGATGCGGCCCATGCCGCTGGCCGCGCCGGTGACGAGTGCGGTCCCGGTCATCGGTCCGCCCCGATCCGCAGGACGGTCGCGGCGTCTTCGAACGTCATCCGCAGGGCGCCGATCCGGCTGGAGAACAGCGCCCGCTTGGGCAGGCCGAGGGCGCGCAGTTGCGCGGCGACGGGGTGATCGCCGAGTTCGACGCGTGTGCCGCCGGGCCGCCCGCGCACGTTGCTCGGGTCCATCAGCCACGGTGTGCGCCGCAGCGTCCCGTTGCGCGCGGTGTAGGCGTCGATGGACGCGCCGCCGGCGCTGCCGGGCATGGGCAGGCCGTCGGCGACGCGCAGCCCGATCACGAACTGCCCGTCGATCCGCACCTCGCAGCGGTGCCCGCCGCGCACCGGGGTGATGTCGATATCTGCCATGAGCTTCGGGAAGCCCCAGATCGACTGTCCCGCTTCGCAGGTGAAGCTCTGGTTGACCGGGAGCCAGTGGATGTAGGCCCCCGTGCTGTCCTTGCGCCCGGGCTGCCGCGCCATGAGCGAGAGGGCGAATTCGTGATACGGCCCGAGGTCGCCGTCGACGTAGCGCACGAAGGCCAGCGACAGCACCGCCCGCCCCAGGACCCGCAGCGGTTCCAGCCCGGTCCCCGCGAGCAGGTCGCGGGCCGCGTCGTGATCGACAAGGAACATGGCCGAACTCGCGTCGGCCTCTCGGATCCGCACCGGCATCCGGACCTGTTCGCCCAGTACGGTATGCGCCTCTGCCATCTCCAAATTAGAACAGGTTGCAGTGACTTACGCCATAGGTCCCGGCCAGGTATCCCAATGGCCGGACCCTACCGTGGCCTTCGATTCCAGAACCGGTTATCACACCTCGTGATCGGCGTCCCGAGATTCCGCGTGCGCCTTGGCCGCCCGATAGTCCGGTTTGCCGCTCGGGGTGCGCGCGACCGTGCCGACCACCCAGATCCGGCGCGGCAGTTTGTATCCCGCGAGGTGGGCGCGCACGTGCTCGGCCAGCGCCGGGATGTCCACCGGCCCGGCCGCCGCCGAGATCACCGCCGCCACCTGCTGCCCCCAGCGCTCGTGCGGCAGGCCGATCACCACCGCGTCGTAGACGGCCGGATGCGCCTTGAGCACCGACTCGACCTCTTCCGGGAAGACCTTCTCGCCGCCGGTGTTGATCATCATGTTGCCGCGCCCGATGAGCGTGATGGAGCCGTCGTCCTCGACCCGCGCGCGATCGTCGGTGACGACCATGCGGCGGCCGTCCACGGTGCGGAAGAGCTTGCCGGTCTTGACCGGATCCTTGTAGTAGCCGATCGGGACGTTGCCGGTCTTGGCCAGCCAGCCCTCGTTCCCCGGCGCCACCGGCTGCCCCTGCTCGTCGACCACGACCGCGCCGCGGCCGGTGTTCACCCGGGGCGCCCGCGTGGGGTCGTCGTCCTTCTGCGCGAATCCGATACCGCCGAAACCGGTTTCGGAGGAGCCGATGGACTCGGTGACCAGGGTGCTCGGAAACAGTTCCAGCAGTTCGTTCTTCACCGGCTGGGTGAGCTGGGCGGCCCCGGAGCCGATGGACCACAGCGAGCCGGCGTCCACCGGCGCGGCGCGGTAGGCGTCGATGAGCGGGCGCGCGAGGGCGTCACCGGTGATGACCATGATGTTGGGCTGTTCCCGGGCCACGGTCGCCCAGACCCGGTCGGGATCGAAACGCGGCTCGAACAGCACCGTGTTGCCCGACCACAGCGCGGTGAAGGTGGGCATCAGCGCGGCGGCGTGAATGAGCGGCGGCAGCACGAACCAGCGGGTCGGCTGATTCTCGACCGCGGCGCGGGACTGCTGGTACTCGTCGGCCACGGGCTCGCCGGTGTAGAAGTCGATGCCGCCGCCGAGCACCCGCCACATGTCCTCCTGACGCCACATGACGCCCTTGGGCAGGCCGGTGGTGCCGCCGGTGTACATGATGAAGAGGTCGTCGGCGCTGCGCTCGCCGAAATCGCGTTCCGGGGAACAGTTCTCGACGGCCCACTCATACGGGGTCGAGCGGCTGAGGCGGCCGGACCCGCCCTGTTCGTCCTCGACCACCAGCGCATGCCGCAGCCGGGGCAGCAGCGGGCGCACCTCTTCGATGACCGGGGCGTAGCAGCGATGGTGGACCACCATCTCCAGATCGGCGTTGTCGTAGACGTAGCGCAGTTCCTCGGCCCGGTACCGATAGTTGATGTTGATCGGCACGGCCCGAATCTTGAAGCAGGCCAGCAGCGTTTCCAGGGTCTCGATGCCGTTGTGCATATGGAAGCCGATGTGGGAGCCCGGGTTCGCGCCGGCGTCGAGGAAATGGTGCGCGAGCCGGTTGGCGCGGCGATCCAGTTCGGCGAAGGTGCGCCTGCGCTCGCCTTCGATGACCGCGAGGCGATCGGGGACGGCGTCGGCGGCGTGTTCGTACAGGTCGGCGAAGTTGCTGGCCACGGATATCACTTCTCCTCGGGCGCACCGCTTGTCGAGCTACCGGAAAGCGAGCGGCAGGGTGCGCCCCGAGCTGTGCGGGTGAATGCCGCTCCGCTGGTGAAACGGGTGATCGCTACCCCCGTAGCTTCCCCGAACGGACGGCGCCGAGGGCGATTTCGGCCGACAAAAACCCGATCATCCCGCCCGCGAAGAAAGCGCTACCGCACCTGCACGCGCACCGGTAATTTCGCGAAGCCACGCACGTTCACCGAGTGCACCCGTTCGCTGCCGGGCCGCAGCTCGTAGGCCGCGACCCGATCGGTGAACTCGCGCAGTACGATTCCCGCCTCGAGCCGCGCCAGATGCGCGCCCAGGCAGAAGTGCACGCCGCGGCCGAAGCTGATGAGCCCGCCCTTGTCGGCGCGTTCGATGTCGAAGCGGTCGGGATCGTGGAAGGCCGACGCGTCCCGGTTGGCCGCGCCGATCAGCAGCAGCACCTTGGACCCCTGCGGCACCGTCCGGCCGTAGTACTCCAGATCGACCGCGGCGGTGCGCGCCAGGATCTGGCTCGACGCGTCGTAGCGCAGCGTCTCCTCGACCCAGTCCCCCACCAGTTCGGGCTGGGCCGCGGCCTTGGCGTACTGCTCGGGGTTGCGGCCCGCCCAGTACAGCGCGTTGCCGAGCAGTTTGGTGGTGGTCTCGTTGCCCGCCACCACCATGAGGAACATGAACCCGATGATCTCGTCGTCGGTGAGCTTGTCGCCGTCGGCCTCCACGTCCAGCAGGACCGAGGTCAGATCGTCGGTACGGCGCTTGCGGCGGAGGGCGAGCATGTCGGCGTAGTAGCCGATGAGGAAGATCGCGGCCTCCATGGCCGGGACGGGCACGTCGAGCACGCCCTCCTCGCGGTGGACGAGCACATCGGCCTGGCGCCGCAGTTCGGCGCGGTCGGCCTCGGGCACGCCGAGCAGTTCGGAGATGACGTCCATGGGCAGTTTGCCCGCGACCTGGTCGATCCAGTCGAATTCGCCCGTGGCCAGGGCGGGTTCGAGGTGCCGCAGGGTGATCTCGCGGATGCGATCGGTCATCTCGGTGACCCGGCGCGGGGTGAAGCCCTGGTAGACCAGCTTGCGCAGGCGCAGATGGGCGGGATCGTCCATGGCCAGAAAGGACATGGTGCGGTGCGCGTGCGGCCCCCAGGCGGCGGGGTCGAGCGAGACGCCGTTGGCGCTGGAGAGCCGGATGTTGTCGCGGAAGCCCGCGCCGACGTCGGCGTGCCGCGACAGCGCCCAGAAGTCGATCTCGGGATTGTGGTAGATCGGCGCCTCGGCGCGCAGGCGTTCGTAGATCGGGTAGGGATCCTCGTGGACGCCGTAGTCGTACGGATCGAACTGCAGCGGCTCGAGGGATGCTGCGGTCATGGCGGGGTGCACCTGCTTTCGATAACGCGTTCATCGACGGTGATGAACGCCGCCCCGCCGTGGGACACCCAGCTGGACATGTGTCCGTACAGTACTGGCGCGGGACGCTCCTGACAATGCGCACCGGAAACTTCGCGGTGGCGGCGCCCCCAGAACTGAAACATGTTCTTGCGCGCCTTCCGAACCCGAACCTATAGTTCCGTACACGTGTCCGGACAGCGTGGGAGCCCTTTCTTCCACGACGAACGAGTGAATCGGTAAGGAACACAGCGAACAATGGCCGAGACCCCTTCCGTACGACCGCTGCACGCCGGCGAGGTCGAAACCTGGGACCAGACGGCCGATGTCGTCGTGATCGGATTCGGCGTCGCCGGGGCCTGCGCGGCCATCGAGGCCGCGCGCTCGGGAGCGGACACCCTGGTGCTCGAACGCACCGGCGGCTGGGGCGGCGCGGCCGCCATGTCCGGCGGCTTCATCTACCTCGGCGGCGGCACGCCGCTGCAGCGCGCCCTCGGCTTCGAGGACACCGCCGAGAACATGGAGAAGTTCCTGACCGCCGCGCTCGGTCCGGGCGTGGACAAGGCCAAGATCCACGACTACTGCCAGGGCAGCGTGGAGCACTACGACTGGCTCGTCGCCCAGGGTGTTCCGTTCAAGGAGGAGTTCTGGGGCGAGCCCGGCTACGAGCCGCCCGCCGACCAGGGCCTGATGTACTCCGGCGGCGAGAACGCCGCGCCGTTCAACACCATCGCCGAGCCCGCGCCGCGCGGGCACCTCGCCTGGACCCGGGACAAGAAACTGGGCGAGAAGGGCGGCGGCTACATGCTCATGGAGCCGCTCGCGCAGACCGCCGAAAAGCTCGGCGTCCGACACGAATACGACGTGCGCCTGCGCCGGCTCATCGTGGACGACTCCGGCCGCGTGGTCGGGGTCGCCGCCACCCGCTACGGCAAGCCGGTGCACGTGCGCGCCGAACGCGGCGTGGTGCTGGCCACCGGCAGTTTCGCCTACGCGCACGACATGGTCGAGCAGTTCGCGCCCAAGATCTTCGGCCGCCCCGCCGCCACCGTGGAGGAACACGACGGCATCGGCATCCGGGTCGCGCAGGCACTGGGCGCGGACGTGGCGCACATGGACGCCACCGAGGTCGCCCTCATCGCGGACCCGCAGGTCATCGTGCGCGGCATCCTGGTGAACGGGCGCGGCCAGCGCTTCGTCACCGAGGACACCTATCCGGGGCGCATGGGCCAGGCCGTCCTGCAGGACCAGGACAATCAGGCGTACCTGATCATCGACGAGACCGCGCTGGAGGAGGCGTTCGAAACGCTGTCCGCCATGTCCTTCCTGCGCATCGCCCCGACCTGGGTGGCCGAGACGGTCGCCGAACTCGAAACCGAGATGGGACTGCCCGAACACACCCTGTCGAGCACCATCGACCTGTACAACCATCACGCGGCCGAGGGCCGGGATCCGTTCCTGCACAAGAAGTCCGAATGGGTGAAGCCCATCGGCACCCCGCTGGGCGCGTACGACCTGCGCGGGTACACCGGCGGCTTCACCCTGGGCGGCCTGCGCACCGACCTGGACTCGCGCGTGCTGCACGTGGACGGCTCGGCGATCCCGGGGCTGTTCGCCGCGGGCCGGGTCACCTCCGGCATCTGCGCGGGCGGATACGCCTCGGGCTGCTCGCTGGGTGACGGCAGCTTCTACGGCCGTCGCGCGGGCGTGGCCGCCGCGAAGAACAACTGAGAGGGAATCGCCACCATGCGATACGGCATCGTCCAGTTCACCAGCGACCGCGGCATGACCCCGGCGGTCCTGGCCAAGGCGGCCGAGGAGCGCGGGTTCCGCTCGTTCTTCGTGCCCGAGCACACCCACATCCCGGTCAAACGCGAAGCGGCGCACCCGCTCACGGGCGGCGCGGAGCTGCCCGACGACCGGTACACCCGCACCCTGGACCCGTGGGTGGCCCTGGCCACCGCGGCCGCGGTCACCTCGAGCATCGAACTGTCCACCGCGGTGGCGCTGCCCACCGAGAGCGACCCCATCACCCTCGCCAAGACCATCGCGACGCTGGATCACCTGTCCGGCGGCCGGGTCACCGTCGGCGCGGGCTTCGGGTGGAACACCGACGAGCTCAGCGATCACGGCATCCCCGGCAACAAGCGCCGCACCGCGCTGCGCGAGTACATGGAGGCCATGCGCGCGCTGTGGACCCAGGAGGAGGCGAGCTACGACGGCGAGTTCGTGTCCTTCGGGCCGAGCTGGGCCTGGCCCAAGCCGGTGCAGTCGCACGTGCCGCTGCTGATCGGCGCGGGCGGCACCGACAAGACCTTCAAGTGGATCGCCAAGTCTGCGGACGGCTGGATCACCACGCCGTACGAATCCGACGTGCAGGCCTCGACCGCGCTGCTCTACAAGCACTGGAGCGAAGCCGGGCGCACCGGCACCCCGCGCGTGGTCGCCCTGGACGGCAAGCCCGATCCGGAGAAGCTCACCCGCTGGGCCGCGGCCGGGGTGACCGACGCGCTGTACGGCGTCCCGGAGAAGTCCGACGACGAGATCTTCGCCTACCTGGATCGTCTCGCCGCCAAGCTCGAAGCCTTCGGCATCGGGCACTGAGCGCGCCGGCGCCCTCGAATACCACTCTCCCCCGGTAACTTTCGCCTGCCCCCGAAAGGCTGTGACGTGCGTATAGCCCTGCTGTCCTACCGCAGTAAGACCCACTGTGGGGGGCAGGGCGTCTACGTGCGCTACCTCAGCCGGGGCCTGGCGGAACTGGGCCACGAGGTCGAGGTGTTCTCGGGGCAGCCCTATCCCGAGCACCTCGACCCGCGCGTGCGGCTCACCGAGGTGCCGAGCCTGGACCTGTACCGCGACGAGGATCCGTTCCGGACCCCGGCGCTCGCCGAGATCCGGGACGGGGTCGACCTGCTCGAGCTCGCCACCATGTGGACGGCGGGTTTCCCCGAACCGCGCACGTTCAGCCTGCGGGCGGCGCGCCTGCTGCGCGAGCGCGCGGCGGAATTCGATGTGGTGCACGACAATCAGTGCCTGGGCTCGGGCCTGCTCGACATCGCCGGGCACCTGCCGCTGGTGGCGACGATCCACCACCCCATCACCCGGGACCGGGCGGTGGATCTGGCGGCCGCGCCGTGGCGGCGAAAACCGTTCCTGCGCCGCTGGTACGGCTTCCTCGGCATGCAGCGGCGGGTGGCGCGGCAGATCCCGGAGCTGATCACCGTCTCCTCCTCCTCGGCCGCCGACATCGTCACCGACTTCGGGGTCCGGCCCGAGCAGCTGCGCACCGTGCCGCTCGGGGTGGACACCGACCTGTTCCGGCCCCGGGAACAGCCGCGCGTGCCCGGCCGGATCGTCGCGGTGGCCAGCGCCGACAAGCCGCTCAAGGGCATCGCGCATCTGCTGCACGCCATCGCGCGGCTGCGCGCGGAGAACGGAGCGCGGCCGGGCGGGGACCGCGAACTCGAACTGCGGCTGGTCGCCCGGCTGGAACCGAACGGGCCGACCGAGAAGCTCATCGCCGAACTCGGCCTCGCCGACATCGTCACCGCGGTCAGCGGGCTGTCCGACACCGAACTCGCCGAGCTGCTGGCCTCGGCCGACATCGCCTGCATCCCCTCGATGTACGAGGGCTTCTCGCTGCCCGCGGTGGAGGCCATGGCCAGCGGCACGCCGCTGGTGGCGAGTCGCGCGGGTGCGCTGCCGGAGGTGACCGGCGACTGCGCGGAACTGGTGGAACCCGGCAATGTCGGCGAATTGACCGCCGTACTGGGCGAACTGCTCGACTCACCCGAGCGACGGCACGCGCTCGGCCGCGCCGGACGCCACCGGGCGCTCACCATTTTCAGCTGGGAAGCCGTTGCCGCGCAGACGGTGTCCGTGTACGAACATGCCATTGCCCGTCACGGATCACGCCCGGCGATCGCCGGAATCGGTATCCGCCCCGCCAGCCCCCAGGAGGCGCACACATGCTGACCGTCGACTTCGATCGCCTGGGCGTCGGCCCGGGCACCCGCGTCATCGATGTGGGGTGCGGGGCCGGTCGGCATTCGTTCGAGGCGTATCGCCGGGGCGCGGACATCGTGGCCTTCGACCAGAACGCCGGCGATCTGGCCGAGGTGGAGACCATGTTCGCGGCCATGGCCGAGGTCGGGGAGGCCCCCGAGTACGCCAAGGCCGAGGCGGTGCGCGGCGACGCGCTCGACCTGCCCTACGGCGAGGGCGAGTTCGACGTGGTCATCGCCTCGGAGATCCTCGAGCACGTGCCGCAGGACGGCCGGGCCATCGCCGAACTGGTGCGCGTGCTCAAACCCGGTGGCTCCCTGGCCATCACGGTGCCGCGCTGGCTGCCCGAACGCATCTGCTGGGCGCTCTCGGACAAGTATCACGCGAACGAGGGCGGGCACGTGCGCATCTACCGCGCCGACGAACTGCGCGCCATGGTCACCGCGCGCGGCGTGCGGTTCATCCACAGCTCGCACGCGCACGCCCTGCACGCGCCGTACTGGTGGCTCAAGTGCGCGGTCGGGGTCGACAACGACAAGCACCCGCTGGTCAGCGCGTATCACCGAATGCTGGTGTGGGACATGATGTCCGCGCCCCAGCTCACCCGCACCGCCGAACGACTGCTCGATCCGCTGATCGGCAAGAGCGTGGCGCTGTACTTCGCGAAGCCGGCGGTCCGCAGTGCCGCCCGCTGACCTACCCGAGATCCCCGGGGTCCTGAGCGCCCGCCGGGCGCTGCGCACCGCCGAGGCCATCGCGGCCACCCAGGAACCCGACGGTGCGCTGCCCTGGTTCCCCGGCGGGCACACCGACCCCTGGGATCACCTCGAGAACGCCATGGCGCTCACCGTCGCGGGCCTGTGGGAGCAGGCGCGCGCGGCCTACCTGTGGTCGGCGAAAACCCAGCGCGCGGACGGCTCCTGGCCGATGCAGTTCCGCGCCGGGGTGATCGAGAACCACGACAGCGACACCAATTTCTGCGCCTACCTGGCCACCGGGGTGCTGCACTACCTCGCCGCCACCGGCGACGCCGAGTTCGCGGACGAGATGTGGCCGGTGGTGCGGTCCGGCATCGACTTCGTGCTGGCCGCCCAGCGCGGGCGATTCGGCGAGATCCACTGGTCCGTCACCGATTCGGGCACCTCGGGCGAGGCGCTGCTCACCGGTTGTTCCAGCATCTTCCACAGTCTGCGCTGCGCGCTGGCGCTGGCCGCGCACGCCCGCGATCCGCAACCCGGGTGGGAGGTGGCCGCGCTGCGGCTCGGTCACGCCCTGCGCGCGCACCCCGAGGCCTTCCTGGACAAGGACCGCTACTCCATGGATTGGTACTACCCGATCCTGGGCGGCGCGATCCGGGACCGCGCCGGATACGACCGGATCGCCGCCCGCTGGGACGATTTCGTCGTCCCCGGCCTGGGCATCCGCTGCGTCTCGGATCAGCCGTGGGTCACCGGCGCCGAGACCTGCGAGCTGGTGCTGGCCCTGGACGCCCTCGGCGATCACCGCCGCGCCCTGGAGCTGTTCACGAACATGCAGCATCTGCGCGAGGCCGACGGCTCCTACTGGACCGGCCTGGTCTTCGCCGACGGCAAACGCTGGCCCGAGGAACGCACCACCTGGACCGCCGCCGCGATGCTGCTGGCCGCCGACGCCCTGTCCCGAACCACCCCCGCCAACAACATCTTTCGCGACCTGCTCCCCCCGCCGACGATCACCACCCGCACCTGCGACTGCGCCGCGACCCTCCCGCGCGCCTGACCCCCGCACCGCCGACCGCCGAATTCTCGGTGTCCGCACCCTGATTCGCGGTACCACCGGAATCGGCGAGCCGATCGGGTGACGGCAGGTTCCCGTGTCCGGGCGCGATGGAGCGGCAGCAGCAGCGGATGGCCGCGCCGGGGCACCGAGCATGGTGGCCTGCCCGTTCACCGCTACAGGCTTGTCTCGCCGAACTCCGCTCGGGGCCGGGTCGGCGGTGCAAGCGGGATAGACGGGGCCCGGCATCGCGGTGGCAACCGAAATATCCCGCCTGCCACCGCGTGCGCCGCGCCGACGTCCGGGGCGGGTACGGCGCGCCCCGCGAGGTTCGCGCCCGCGGCCCCGAACCCGCCCTGCGACGTCGGTGATGGCGGTTATGCTCGCGCGGTGGGTGGCGTGATCGGCGGGCCGGAACACTCGGGGCCCGAGCAGAATTCGAGAACCTCGGCGGCGTCCGCCGCCCCGAACGGGTCCGGGTCCGCTACCCGGACGGCTACCGCGCAGGAATTCGGCCCGCTCGCGCCGATGCCCTTCCTCCTCGACCCGGACGCGGTGTTCGTGGCCCGCGCGAGCACCCCCGAACTGCTGGCCGCGGCCGGGATCGCGTACTCCTCCGGACGGCTCGCCCGCTGGTCGACGGGCGCGGCGATCCTGACGGTGGTCTGCCTGTTCCTGGCATCGCTGTGGGGAACGATCGGGGCGGGCATCGGCGTGGCCGTCTGCGCGCTGCTGTGGCTGCGGATGCCCGGGCGCAAGCGCCGGCTCGCGCGGTCGGAAGCGTTCTGGCAGACCCTGTCCGGGGCGGGCACCGTCATGGCGACGCGGTTCGGCCCGGAGTCCTTCGACGTACAGATCGGGGACGGCCATCACCGCCGGGTGCGGTACGCGGACATCACCCGGCTCCGGGTGGACGAGCGCACGGTGCTGTTCACCCAGGACGACCTGCTGCACGCCTATCCGCGAGAGTTGTTCCCGCAGGACGTGATCGACCTGCTGGCCGTGGTCGCCGACGGCGTGCCCGACCAGGCCACCCTGCCCCGCCCGCCGCTGCCGCCGATCCCGCCGCTCGAACGGCCGACCGCGACCTTCGTGGTGCGGCCCGGCACCGCGCTGCGCATCGCGGAACGGCTCGAGCGGCAGCGGACCCAGGGCCTGCGGACCCTGCTGCTGGTGGTGGCGGTGCCGTATCTGCCGCTGCTGTGGTACCTGCGCGGCTGGACCGCGCTCGGCATCGCGGCCGCCGTGCTCGTTCTGCTCGTGCCCGCCCGAATGCTGCACGCGCGCTACACCGTTCGGCGCGTGACAGCCGAACTGGAGCGGGACATGCCGCCCGGCACGCGGATGGCGACCCGGTTCGGCCCCGACGCCTTCGACATCCACATCGGCCCGCGCCGCACCCGTTTCCGCTACGACTGGCTCACGAACGTGGCCGTGCTCGACGGCGTCGTGCGGATCGACAGCACCCTGTGGCAGAGCTACCCCCGCGAACTGTTCCCGCCCCGGGCGCTGGCGTACCTCGACGCGATGCGACCGCGGCCCGAACGCACACGCCGCGAACGGAACTGACCGCCGCGCATCGCGCCGTCAGTTGCAGGCGGCGGTGCGCTGCAGGATTCGCAGCGAGCCGGTGACCGAGAGCTCGCGGAACTTCCCGCTGTCCATGGCGCGGCGATAGATGTTGTAGGGCGCCTGCCCGCCGTCGGCGGGGTCGGGGAAGACGTCGTGAATCGCCAGCAGGCCGCCGCCCGCCACCCAGTGCGCCCAGTTGTCGTAATCGCGCTGGGCCGCTTCCTCGGTGTGCCCGCCGTCGATGAACAGCAGGCGCACCGGGGTGCGCCAGGTGCGCGCGACGGTGGCCGAGGAACCGATCACGCCGACGACGGTATCGGTCAGCCCCGCGCCGACGATGGTGCGCCGGAAGGCCGTCACCGTGTCGAACACCCCGGTCTCCGGATCCACCAGCGTGGTGTCGTGATACTCCCAGCCCGGCTGGTGTTCCTCCGAACCGCCGTGGTGGTCGATCGTGTAGACAACCGCCCCGGTCTCGCGGGCGGCCGCGCCGAGATAGACGGCGGATTTGCCGCAGTACGTGCCGATCTCCACGATGACGCCGTCCCCGGCGTAGGTCCGCGCGGCCTCGTACAGGGCGAGCCCCTCGTGCGCCGGCATGAATCCGCGCGCCCGCTCGGCATAGTCGAGCAGTTCGCGGGTCGCGTCGGAAACTTCGGCCTGCGTCATTCGAAAACCTTTCTGCGGCAACGGGATCGATACACAGCGCACGTCACCGCATTGCCCGGCGAGCTGACCGATAATAGCATCCAGACACGTGTCTGATTACCCTTCCGCCCGCTGGTCGGCGAACATGGAGGCCGTGAACACCGAACCTGTCAGCATGGAGGCGACCCGGCGCCGGCTCACCGAGAAGCAGGCGGACACCGTCGATCGCCTCACCCGGGCCGCGATGGACGTGCTCGCCCGCGAAGGTTTCGCCGGGCTGACCGTGCGCATGGTCGCCGCGGCCGCCGGTGTCGGCACCGCCACCGCCTACACCTACTTCTCCTCCAAGGAACACCTGGTGGCGGAGATGTTCTGGCGGCGCCTGGCGGCCACCCCCGCGCCGGAGGGCACGGACGAGGACAGCACCGCGCGCACCCTGGCGGTACTGCGGCAGATCGCCCTGCTGGTCGCCGACGAACCCGCGCTGGCCGGCGCGGTCACGAGCGCGCTGCTGGGTACCGACCCGGACGTGGCGCACCTGCGCCTGCGGATCGGCAACGAGATCCGCAGGCGGCTCATCGACGCGCTCGGCGGCACGCCGGACATGGAGATCGTCGAGACGCTGGAACTGCTCTACGCGGGCGCGCTGGTGCGCGCGGGCATGGGCTACGCCTCGTACACCGAGATCGCCGAACGGCTCGAACAGGCGGCCACTCGCATCCTGGCCGGCTGAAGGTCAGAGCGCCGCTTCGATGGCGGCGATGACGCTCGGGTCCTTGGGCTCGGTACGCGGGCGAATGCGCGCGAGCACCGCGCCGTCGCGCCCGATGAGGAACTTCTCGAAGTTCCACTGCACGTCACCGGCGGCGCCCTCGGCATCGGCGGTCTCGGTCAGCTCGGCGTACAGCGGGTGCCTGCCCTCGCCGTTGACCTCGGTCTTCTCCAGCAGCGGGAAGTCCACGCCGTAGGTGGTGGAGCAGAACTCGGCGATCTCGTCGGCGGTGCCGGGCTCCTGGCCGAGGAACTGGTTGCTGGGGACGCCGATGACGGTGAACCCGCGCCCGCCGTAGGCGTGCTGCAGTTCCACCAGGCCGGTGTACTGCGGGGTCAGGCCGCACTTGGAGGCCACGTTGACCAGCAGCACGACCTTGTCACCGGCCAACTCGGCCAGCGTGGTGGGCTTGTCGGACAGCGTGCGCAACGGAATTTCGCGAAGAGTGGTCACGACAACGAATAGTAGAACGAGTTCGGTACCCCGGCCCGTCTCGGTCGTCGCGCCGGGCGATCAGCCGTAGTGCACGCGCCAGTGTTTGATCCCGTTGATCCAGCCGGCCCGCAATCGTTCCGGCGGCGCGACCTCGCGCAGATCCGGCATGGCGTCGGCGATGGCGTTGAACATGAGGTCGATCTCCAGTCGCGCCAGATTCGCGCCGACGCAGAAGTGCGCGCCGGTCCCGCCGAATCCGACGTGTGGATTGGGATCGCGCAGCACATCGAAGCGGAAGGGATCGTCGAACACGGCCTCGTCGAAATTCGCGGAGCTGTAGAACAATCCGACCCGATCCCCCGCGCGGATACGCTGCCCGCCGAGTTCGGTGTCGCACTGCGCGGTGCGCTGGAACGAGGTGACCGGGGTGGCCCAGCGCACGATCTCGTCCGGTGCGGTACGCGGGCGCCGCTCGCGATACAGCTCCCACTGGCCGGGATTGTCGACGAACGCCTTCATGCCGTGCGTGATCGCGTTGCGGGTGGTTTCGTTGCCCGCCACCGACAGCAGGATCACGAAGAATCCGAATTCGTCCGAGCCCAGCGCCTCACCGTCGATATCGGCGGTGACCAATTGGGTGACGATGTCGTCCATGGGCCGGGCCCGGCGCTGTTCGGCCAGGTTGTAGGCGTACCCGAGCAGTTCGGCGTTGGCGGTCATGTTCGCGCCGGCGAATTCCGGATCGTCGTAGTTCAGCAGCTGATTCGACCAGGCGAAGAGTTTGTGCCGATCGTGCTGCGGCACCCCGAGCAATTCGGCGATGGCCTGCAGCGGCAGTTCCGAGGCCACCTGTTCCACGAAATCGCCGCCGCCGCTCGATTTCGCCTCGGCGACAATGGCTCCGGCGCGCTCGGTGAGCGCCCGGCGCAGTCCTTCGACCGCGCGCGGGGTGAAACCCTGCGAGATGATGCGCCGAATCTTGGTGTGCTTGGGCGGATCCATGTTGACCAGCAACGCATTCCGGGACAGCTCCAGCTGTTCGGGTAGCGAATCCGCGGGCATTCGAATGATCGCGCCCTTTTCGTGCGACGACCAGATGTCCGGTCGCCGCGATATCTCCTTGACGTCCTCGTGCCGGGTGATCGCCCAGTAACCGGAATCGTCGAAGGGGGCGGCCTGTTCGGGGGTCTGCGCGTTCCACCACACCGGCGCGGTACGCCGCAGCGCCGCGAACTCCTCGACGGGGCTGTGATCGGCCCAGAGTGCGGGATCGGTGAAATCGAAGCCGGCCGGTAGCGATGGAACAGACACTGTTCCTCCTCGGGCATCTTGCCGCAATGCGCACGAAATTGTAACGTGTTTCACACTGATTGAACCACGCGCACGTGACGTGGAACACGGTTTCGACGGGCGCGCCTTCTTCCGCCCGCGCCACCCGGAAGTCAGCTATCTCCCAGCACTCCTAGAACCTGTTACCGGACAAACGTACTGGGATACTTCACGCCCTGAAGTCGACCTTGTGGCTGGACATGATGTCCAGTCTGGGCACAGACTAGAACTTGTTCTACAGTGACCGCAGGCACACTCGAGGATGAGGTAACGAACAATGACCGCTTCTGCGCGCAACGCGGACGCCGCAAACGAAGCCGATTACGTGGTCGTGGGCGCCGGTAGCGCCGGCGCCGTGGTGGCCGGACGTCTCGCCGAGCGCGGCGCCAGCGTGATCCTGTTGGAGGCCGGCCGCAAGGACAACACCCGCATGGCGACCATGCCGGGCGCGATCAGCATGGTGCACACCGTCCCGCAGCTGAAGCACCGCGTGACCTGGACCCAGGTCTCCACCCCGCAGAAGTTCGCCAACAACCGCAAGGTCCCGATGACCCGCGGCAAGATCCTCGGCGGATCGAGCTCGGTCAACGGCATGCTCTACGTCCGCGGCAACCGGGCCAACTTCGATTCCTGGGCCGCCGAGGGCAACACCGGCTGGAGCTACGACGAGGTTCTGAAGTCGTACAAGAACCTGGAGAACTGGCAGGACGGCGCGAGCGAGATGCGCGGCGCGGGCGGCCCCATCCAGGTCACCCGGCAGCAGGAGCTGACCCCGATCGCGCAGGAATTCATGGTCGCGGCCTCCGAGACTCTCGGCGCGCCGATCATCGAGGACTACAACGGCGAGTCGCAGGAAGGCATCTCGATCTTCCAGCAGAGCGTGCGGAACGGTCTGCGGTACAGCTCTTCCCGCGCCTTCATCACCGAACGCCCGGACTCGGGCCTGAAGGTGATCACGCACGCGCACGTCACCCGCGTCGTCATCGAGAACGGCCGCGCCACCGGCGTCGAGATCGCCGAGAAGAACGGCAGCCGCCGCATCGTGCGCGCCGCCAAGGAGGTCATCGTCTCCGGCGGCGTCATCGGCTCGCCGCAGATCCTCATGCTCTCGGGCATCGGGCCGGCCGCGCACCTGCGTGAGCACGGCATCGACGTGATCGCCGATCTGCCCGTCGGGCAGAACCTGCACGACCACCTGTTCGTGCCGATGACCTACGTGTCGAAGAAGGCGCTGCACCGCGGCATTCCGACCCACTTCGCCAGCGGCATCCTGCAGGAACTGCGCAGCCCGGGCAGCTCCTGGATGGGACGCACCGTGTTCGAGGCGTGCGGCTTCGTCAAGACGAAGTTCGCCGACGGCGACTACCCGGACATGCAGATCCACACCCTGCCGTGGAGCTACCCGACGCCCAACCAGGACGAGGACAAGCTGCACCTGGTCGATCGCCGGCCCGCCTTCACCATCTTCCCGAGCCTCATCTACCCCAAGAGCCGCGGCGAGATGAAGCTGAACTCCAGCGATCCGTTCGCCGCCCCGTACATCGACCCGGGCTACCTGAGCGACCCGCGCGACACCGAATTCCTCATCGAGGGCATCCGGATGATCCGCGAGATCATGGATCACTCCGCCATCAAGAGCAGCTGGACCGAGGAGCTCGCCCCCGGCGACTCGCTGCGCGACGAGAACGCGCTGCGCGCCGAACTGCCCAACCGGGTCCACTCGATCTACCACCCGGTCGGCACCTGCCGCATGGGCGTGGACGAGCGCGCGGTCGTCGACCCGACGCTCAAGGTGCACGGCATCGAGGGCCTGCGGGTCGCGGACGCCTCGATCATGCCGAGCATCACCGGCGGCAACACCAACGCCCCGAGCTACATGATCGGCGAGAAGTGCGCCGAGTTCATCGAGGTGTAGGTCCGGGCGTCGCCGTGCGGCGCTGAAACCGCGGCGTCGTGGTGCCGTTTCTTCCCTTGCCACTACGACACCGCTCCGCCGCGCCCTCGCGCCCGGATTCCGGGTGCGGGGGCGCTGCCCTTCCGGAGGAACGATGGCTGCCCTGCCCATCGACGTGTGGCTCAACGCCCCACTCGCCGAATCCGCCGCGCGCGCACGGCGATTGCGCGAACTCGGGGTGGACGGCGTCTTCACCTTCGAGGGCGCGCACGACGTCTTCGCACCGCTCACCCTGGCCGCGGCCGCCGAGCCGGGGCTGGACGTCATGACCAACGTGGCCATGGCGTTCCCGCGCAGCCCGGTGCACCTGGCGCACGCCGCGTGGGATCTGCACGAGCTGTCCCGGGGCGGATTCCGGCTCGGGCTCGGCAGTCAGATCCGCACCCACATCGAACGGCGCTACGGCAGCGTGTGGTCCGAACCGGTGGAGCGCATGCGCGACACCGTCGCCGCCGTGCAGGCGATCCTGCACGCGTGGCAGAGCGGGGAGCGACTGCGCCACGAGGGCAAATTTTGGCGGCACACCCTGATGCCGCCGCAGTTCGATCCGGGCCCCAACCCGTACGGACCGCCGCCGGTGCTGGTCGGCGCGCTCGGCCCGCGCATGACCGAGATGGCCGCGCAGGTCGCCGACGGTTTGCTGGTCATGCCGTTCAACACCGAGCGGCACTTCCACGAGCGCACCCTGCCCGCGGTCGCCCGCGGCCGGGCGGGCGCGGACCGGCCGTTCCAGATCATCGCCGAGGCCATCTGTGCCATGGGCGATTCCGCGGCCGAGATCGATGCCGCGCGCCGGGCCGTGCGAAACCTGCTGGCGTTCTACGGTTCCACCCCCGCCTACCGTCCGGTCCTCGAGGTGCAGGGCTGGGCGGACCTGCAGCCCGAACTCAACGCGCTCTCCAAACAGGGCCGCTGGCAGGAGATGTCGGCGCTGATCGACGACGACATGGTCGACGCCCTCACCATCAGCGGCACCCCGGCCGAGTGCGCCGCGACGATCCGCGCCCGCTACGGCGACCACATCGCGCGCGTCTGCTGCTACTTCCCGGGCTATCCGGTCCGGGACGAGACCATCGCCGAACTGGCCGCGCTGCTGCACCGGGAGTGATCCCGGGCCCGCGCAAACAAATGCCCCGGACCCGCAGACTGCGCGGGCCCGGGGCGCTCTCTCGTTCCGTGCCAGTGGATTTCGTACGACATCACGGTGCTACCTCGTCACATCACCCCTCAGCCGATCACTATCGGATGGGGCAATTCGTAGAGGCTGCGCCGGCCGGTCATATCGGTGACGACCAGCCGCGGCAGATGCGGCCCCCGCTCCCGATAGACGTGTGCGACCGTCGGCGCGGTGGTGATCACCCGATCACCGTCCCCGAAATGCCATTCGTACCGGCGTATCGCGCCGCCCGCGAGCGCGGCGTCGAAGTCGATGGTGGCCCCGATCGGGCCGGTGTCCCGGGTGGCGGCGAAGCCCTCGCCGCCCGGCCCGCCGCCGCCGAACCAGTCGCGTACGCGGGGGTTCAGCAGGAACGCGTCGGCGTACTGCTGCGCGCCCCGCACATCCCGCCGCGCGCTCGCCTCGGTGCGGCACTGCGGCGGGAGTTCGCTCCACTGCGGGCAGGCCAGCAGGCGCAGCGAGACGGCTTCGTCGCCGAGCGGATTCATCCACGGCGCACCGCCGTGCAGATCGGTGTCGGCGGTGGAGAGTCCATCCGCGGCGACGGCGAAGGTCCGGCCCGCCTCGGCGTTGGCCCGGGCCGCGGCCTGGCGGAAGACCTCCGCCGAGGACCGCACGAATTCGGACCACCGCCGGTGCAGGCCGTCGGGCCCGTCCTCGGTGTCGTGTCCGTGAAAGTAGTTGCCCACCATGACCTTCGGGCTGCCGGGCAGGCGATGCGCGGCGGTGATGGCGGCGGCCATGCCGCGCCCGCCGTAACCGTCCTTGGCGCCGCTGAAGTAGGGCACGTGCGCGGCGGGGTTCTCGGGTTCTGCGCCTTCGCCCCCGCATTCGCGGCGCACGGCCGCGTCCAGATCCTGGGTGCCGGGGGTGACGCCGACCGGAATGCCGAAGAGCGGATCGAGATCGTTGATGCAGCCGGTCAGCAGTACCAGATCGACGCTGTAGTCGTGCGTTCTCGCGTCGTCCGCGGCCTGGGTCAGCTGGCAGAACACGTCCGGCATCAGATCGCCGCCGGCGGGCGGGCAGGCGCTGTCGTCGTTGCCCGCCGGCAGGTCGGGGGCGTCGAGCACCGCGCCCGGAACCGAGTAGTCGTGGACCCGCGCCCCGCGCCCGGTTCTACTGCCCAGGGTCTCGGCGGTGAGGTGGGCGAACTTGCGGTCCCCGCCCAGGCCCTGTCCCCAGGTGACCGCGTCGCCGATGGACACCACGTGCAGCGGACTGCATTCGCGGCTCACCCGCAGGTTCCACGGTTTGCCGTAGTCGCCGATCCGGCCGCCGGGAATCCGGGCGCGGGCGTCGATGCGGAGCAGGCCGTCGGCGGGCAGTTCCTCGGGGCGGATGTCGAACCCGACGGTCACCACCTCGCTGCCGGCCGGGGTGATCCCGCTGCGCAGGGGTTGTTCACCGGCCAGGATGCGCCATTCCAGCTCGGCGGCGGTGAGCACGCCCGGCGGATAGAACACCGCGGCGGTGCCGCGCACCGGGCCGCCGCACGGTCGTTCCGCCGCCGTGGTCACGTCGATGACGAGCGGATGGTCGGTGCCGGTGTCGGCGCGGGCCACCGGCCCGCCCAGCACCACCGCACCGGCGAGCCCGGGCAGCATCGCCGCCCGGCACCAGCGGGATCGCCACAGCTTCACACGCGCCTCCTGGAGATCTGCAACTCAACAGCAGACATAGTGAACCGAGGCCGCGCGACACACGAAAGGCTCGCCGAGCTGGCCGAATTTAGTCACTTTTACCGGCGTTTCTGCTAGACAAATGGGATGAATGCGAGAAACCTCACGCTCGCGACATTGGCCTTCGCCCTGACCTTCTGGGCATGGAACCTCATCGGGCCGCTATCCGGTAGTTACACAGACGATCTCGGGCTTTCGCCCGGGCAGACGTCGATGCTCGTCGCCACGCCGGTGCTCGTCGGGTCGCTGGGCCGCATTCCCGTCGGCGTGTTGGCCGACAAGTTCGGCGGACGCCTCATGTTCGCCGTGATCTGCTTCGTCTCGATCATTCCGACCCTGCTCGTCGGATGGTCGAATTCCTATGGCGCACTGATCTTCTGGGGCTTCTTCCTGGGCATCGCGGGCACCTCGTTCGCGATCGGCGTGCCCTTCGTCAGCGCCTGGTACGAGCCGGCGCGGCGCGGTTTCGCCACCGGCGTGTTCGGCGCGGGCATGGGCGGCACCGCGCTCTCGGCGCTGCTCACCCCGCGCCTGGTCGATCACCTCGGGCGGGCGCAGACCCACATCATCATGGCGATCGCACTCGCCGTGATGGGCGTGGTCATGCTGCTGTTCAGCCGCGATTCCCCGGACTGGTCCCCGGCCACCGAACCCGCCCTGCCGCGCATCCGGCACGCGCTGAGCCTGAAGGCGACCTGGCAGGGCTCGTTCCTGTACGCGGTGGCCTTCGGCGGCTTCGTCGCGTTCTCGACCTACCTGCCGACGGTGCTGCGCAACGTCTACGACTTCGCGCAGTCCGACGCGGGCCTGCGCACCGCGGGCTTCTCCATCGCGGGCGTGCTGGCCCGCCCCATCGGCGGCACGCTGTCCGACCGGGTCGGCCCGGACCGGGTGCTGGCGGTGTCGTTCGCGGGCACCGCGATCATGGCCGTGGTGCTGGGATTCGAACCGGCGCCCGAGATTCCGGCCGGGGTGAGCCTCGTGCTGATGGCCTTCTTCCTCGGCCTGGGCACCGGCGGCGTCTTCGCGCTCATCGCCAAGCTGGTCGATCCCGCCAAGGTCGGTTCGGTCACCGGCGTGGTCGGCGCCGCCGGTGGCCTGGGCGGCTACTTCCCACCCCTGGTCATGGGCCTGGTCTACAGCTCACGGTCGGACTACACGCTGGGCTACTGGTTGCTCGCGCTCACCGCGCTGGGCGCGTTCGCCTACACCCTGAAGCTGGGCCGCGAGATCCGCACCTGACCGCGGGCGAACCCGGCACGTCCACTGTCCCGGCCCGGGCGGCTCTCGCCGCCCGGGCCGAAACACGCACCGCTCCAAGCGATCCCACCGGAGACGCGCTCACACACAAGACCGGCCCCGCCGCGCGGACGGACTCCGCAAGATCTTGTTAAGGCCGTGCCAAGCACCAACCGACATCGTTGTCGTCAACACCGGAACCCACCGGAAAAAAACCCGGAACCGAAGGAAGACACGACGATGATCGCGAAGCTCGCCGCCGGAATCGCCCTCACCGTTGCGACCGCCGCACTCACGCTCGGCGCGACCGGCACGGCCGTCGCCGCCGATTTCGGCACCCCGGGTCAGACCGTGGTCGCCGCGGCGACCTGCAAGCACAAGAACAGCGAAATCGAGATCACCATGGACGCGCCCAAGGTCTACGCGCAGCCCGGCTACCTGCCCGGCGAGCACCAGACCATCCGGTACCGCACCGTGGTGATCGACGAGGCCCAGGGCACCGTCGCCGCGGTCACCGAGTACTCGACCGGCAAGGCCACCGCCACCGACGCCGCGAAGCTGGATGACGCCAAGGTCAAGGTCCTGCGCAACGACCCGAATCAGTACCACGTCTACCAGCAGATCGAATGGCTCTCCGCCGATCAGGAGAACCCGCTGGCCGAGCTGAACGTCGAGGCGACCAGCTACGCGATCAAGGACGGGCGCACCCTGCTCGCGACGCTCGCGGTCTGCAAATAGGAGCCACCACCGGGGTGGGAGATGCTGCACCCGGCCCGTCCACGAGGGGTGCCGGGCCGGGTTCAGCGAATCGCGTCCCCCGTACGAGAGAGATGTCCTGCCGCGAAGGGGGCGGCAGGCCGCGAAGAACCCGTCCGACCTGGCCACGAGGGGTGTCAGGCCGGGCGGGTTCTTTGTCATGCCGAGCTAACGATCGGCGATCTTGTTCTGCCATTCCTGGCCGATTCCGCCCGCGGCGGCGCATCATGGAGGTAAGTGCGCCAAGGAGATTGGAGGAGACGATGGAGAGCGTGGTCGTCTTCGTGCTCGCCTGCCTGATCTACTGGTTCGGCCTCATACCCTGACCCCGCGCGGCCGCGCCGGCCGCCACCGATGTTCCCGTCCCGGCCGCCAGGCCGGGACGGTCCCGTACCCGGATCCCGGTTCGCTCGAAACAGACTCCAGCGGCCAAGTTTTCGGGAATCCCGACCGTTACGCGCGAGTAGGCGCGAGCCTCTATACGCTCTTGCGCGGAATACAAGGTGAACCACAGGGGAAACGATGATTCGCATCGGTTTATGGCTCATAGTCCTGGGTTTCGGCTCGGTGTTGCTCCAGGTGCTCGATATGCAATTTGTTATTTTGACCTGGGCAGATGATGTCCAGCCCGTCGCCGGGCTCGCCATCGGAACGCTCGGTCTGATCATCGCCCTGGTCGGCGCGGCGCTACCCAGTTCCAATCGCAACGCTTGACCGCGGCAGCACGCACTCCGCCCCCGGCACCCGAGGCCGGGGGCGGAGTTTTTTCACGCGTGGGTCAGCGCGCGGGCTCGAGCTGCTCGGTCTCGGCCGGAAGCCGCTCGGGGGCAGCGGCTTTCGCGCCCCGCATGAGCACGAACGCGAGGGCGCAGGCGACCAGCACACAGGCCGCGCCGACTCCGAAGGTGGCGGACATGGCGGTGGTGAACGCGTCGCGCGCGGCGTCGACCAGCCCTCCGTCCCCGCTCGCGACGGCCGGTGCGACGCTCTCCCGCGCCGCCTCGGGAGCGGAGTCGGGCATCGATTCGGTGTAGGTGTGCGCGAGCACCGCGCCCAGGATGGCCACCCCGAGCGCGCCGCCCGTCTGCTGAATGGTGTCGTTCAGCGCGGAGCCGACGCCGGCCTGCTCCGGCGGCACCGCGCCCATCAGCGCCCCGATGGCGGCGGGCATGGCCAGGCCCGCACCCGCCCCGACCAGGGCCATGGCCACCGCGGGCAGCCAGAACCCGGAGTCGGCGGTCAGCGCGCACAGCAGTCCGGTGCCCGCCGCCAGGACCAGCAGGCCCGCGATGGTGACGGCCCGCACGCCCAGCTTGGTCACCATCCCCGCGCCGATGCCGTTGAAGACCAAGGCGCTCAACGCCATCGGGGTGAAAGCCAGGGCGGTCTTCATGGGTGAGTAGCCGAGCACGAACTGCAGGTACTGCGTGAGCACCAGCAGCAGACCGGCATTGGCGAAGGTGACCAGCACCAGGGAGAAGCTGGATCCGGTGAAGACTCGGTTGCGGAACAGGTGCATCGGCACCATCGGGTGTTCGGCCTTCAGTTCACGAATCACGAACGCGATCGAACCTGCTGCGGCCAACAGGATTCCGGGCCAGACACCACCGATACCCCGGTGCGGCAGTTCGATGATGCTCCACACGAACGCGGTGGTGCCGAGGATGGACAGCGCCATGCCGGACAGATCCGGCTTCGTCCACGGCCCCTTGGACTCCGGCATCAGCGCGAGCGCGGCGACGATGGCGACGATCGCGATCGGCACATTGAGCAGGAAGACCGAACCCCACCAGAAGTGTTGCAGCAGTACACCTCCCATGACGGGACCGCCCACCATGCCGATCATGGCGACCGCGCTCCAGGCCGCGATGGCCTTCGGCCGCTCCTGCTCGTCGAACACGGTGATGAGGATGGACAGCGTGCTCGGCATGATGAGCGCGCCGCCGATGCCCATGACGACGCGGCCCGCGACCAGCAGTTCGGGCGAGCTCGCGTAGGCCGCTAGCAGCGAGGCCGCCCCGAAGAGCACCAGCCCCAGCACCATGACCAGGCGGCGGCCGAACCGGTCGGACAGGCTGCCCGAGGTCAGCAGCAGGCCGGCGAAGACCAGGATGTACGAGTCGATGATCCACTGGATGTCCTGGGCGCCGGCGCCGAGATCGGTGGAGATCTGCGGGATGGCGACGGTGAGGACCATGTTGTCGATCACCAGCACCAGCGAGCTCAGGCAGAGCACGATCAGGATGAGCCAGCGCTTCGGATCGCGCTGGGCCGCTGACACTTCCGTGGTCGCGGCGGTTTGATTGGCAGTCACGTCGATCCCCTTACGAAGCCTGTCGCCGAACACTGTTCGGCGTTAGCGAACACTGTACGATCTACGTACAGTGTTCGCAAATAGGAACGGTGTTCGGCCTCGCGAACAGCGTTCCGGCGGTCGTTATGCTGACCGCAGTCGACGAAGGAGACAGCCGTGGCCGAGAAGGACCAGCGCTTCGAATCGGTGTGGACACGGGCCGAACCCCGGGGCCGCCGCCGGGAGCAGCCCGCGCTCAGCCGTGAGCAGATCATCACCGCCGCACTGGAACTGCTGGACACCGAGGGCGTCGACGCGCTGAGCATGCGCAAGCTCGGAACGAAGCTGGGCGCCGGGGCCACCTCGCTCTACACGCACGTGGCCAACAAGGAAGAGATCATGGAGTTGGTCACCGACGCGGCCTTCGGCGAGGTGCCCTCCCCCGCCGCCGGGCCGTGGCGCGACGGCCTGCTGACCCTCGCCAAGGACCTGCACGCCACCTTCATGCGGCACACCTGGCTGGCCACCGTGATCGGCGACGTCGGCATGCTCTACCTCGCACCGAGCATGCTGCGCCTCAACAACGACACCCTCGCCCTGCTCGAAGAATCCGGCTTCTCCGACGCCGACGCGGACATCACGCTCACCGTGCTCTGGGCGTACTGCCTCGGCCTGGCCATCACCGACGCGGCCTCGCAGCAGACGATTCGCCGCAGCGGTCTCACCGACGAGGAATGGTTCCGCCGCATATCCCCCGCCGCGGTCGCCGCCACCGGACCGTATCCGGTGCTGCACAAGCGCTACGTGGCGTTCACCGACCAGGCCGCGGAACCCACCCTGGACGTGAGCCGGATCCGGGTGGACGCGTTCGAGACCCAACTGGATCGGATGCTGGACGGGCTCGATCCGGAACTGCGCCGGCGCGCCTGACGGTCGCCCCGATCACGCCGAAATCGCCTCAGCGCGTTGACCATTCCTTGCGGTTGTAGTCCAGGATGACCGGGTGCAGCAGGGTCGAGATCTCCTCCCCCGAGGCCCGGCGATCGGGCGGGAACACCGACGCGGCGGCCAGCGTGGCGGCGTCGAGCGACCGGGTGCGGGCGTGCGGGGCGAGATCGAGCCGGGCCGGGGCCGCGGTCGCGAGCACGAAACCCCAGTCCCCGAAGCTCGGCACGTTCACGTGGTACGGCAGGGTCGAGAGTCCGGCGGCGCGAATCGTCGACTCGATGCACCAGAACGAATGCGGGGCGTAGAACGGCGACCCGGACTGCACGACCGCGGTGCCGCCGGGCGCCAGCGACCGGGCGAGCAACCCGTAGAACTCCCGCGAGTACAGCTTGGCGATCGAGGTCTGATCCGGATCGGGGAAGTCGACGATCACCGCGTCGAAGCGGCAGTCGCACTCGCGCAGCCAGCCGAAGGCGTCGTCGTTCACCACGGTGACGCGCGGATCGTCGAAGGCGTGCCGGTTCAGTTCCGCCAGGGTCTCGAACGAGCGCGCCAATTCGACCATGGCGGCGTCCAATTCGACCAGCGTCACCGACTCGACGTCCGGATAGGTGAGGATCTCGCGCAGCGCCAGCCCGTCCCCGCCGCCCAGCACCAGCACGTTGCGGCGGGACTGCGCCAGCGCGGGATGCACCAGCGCCTCGTGATAGCGGTACTCGTCCACCGAGGCGAACTGCAGGTCGCCGTTGAGGAACAGGCGGGTGTCGCGGGTCCGGAACGGCGAGGCCGCCTCGGTGACGACGATGCGCTGATACGGCGTCTGCTCGCTGCGCACGATGGGGCTCGCGAACAGCGCCTGCTCGGCGGTGGCCTCGAACCGATCGGCGTAGACGTAGCTCACGCCCAGCGCCAGGGCCACCGCCAGCGAGGCCGCCCCGAGCCCGGCGCGCACCAGCGGGCGCAGGTCGCGGGGAAAGACCGTGAACACCAGGATGATTCCGGCCACCGCGTTCACCGCGCCGACCACCAGCGCACCCCGCAGCTGGCCGAAGACCGGCAGCAGGAAGAACGGGAAGGCCAGGCCGCCCAGGAGCGCGCCGATGTAGTCGGCCGCGAACAGATCGGCCACCGCGGACCCCGCGGCCTGGCTGCGGATCCGCTGCAGCAGCACCATGAGAAGCGGAATCTCCGCGCCCACCAGCATTCCGATGACGAGGGCGACGCCGATCAGCGCGCCGGTGTAGATCTTCAGCCAGGCGAAGGCCGCGTACAGCACGAGCACCGAGAAGCCGCCGATCAGCGCGAGCAGCAGCTCGATCGCGGCGAAAGCCGGTGCGGCCCAGCGCTGCAGCGGCTTCGCCGCCAGCGCGCCGATCCCCATGGCGAAGATCATCACGCTGAGCACGATGGAGGCCTGCACGGCGGTGTCGCCGATGAGAAAACTGCCCAGGGTCACCAGGGCGAGTTCGTAGACCAATCCGCAGGAGGCGCAGACGAATACGGTGAGCAGCAGTCCCAGACGCGCCGCTCGCCGTCGCAGCGCCATCTACGACAGGCCGGCGGCGACGACCAGTGCGACCGCGATATGCGTTGCCGCCGAAACCCATACGGCGGGGTTGAGGCCCTCGCCCTCGACCAGCAGCTCGCCCAGTTTGCCGGGGGTCAGCAGATCGAGCAGGACGAAGGCGATCGCCATCACGAACAGGCCGATGAGCCCGTACACCAGGCTGGCGGTCAGGCCGCGGCCGATGCTGCCCTCGGAGGTCCAGATCGCCATGGCCACGATGATTCCCATGGCAAGGACGTTGGACGCCGCGAGCAGCGCGCAGTTCGGATTGCGATCGATCCAGATCTGTTTGCGCAGGTTCCCGGGCGTGATCACGTCGACCAGGACGAATCCCAGCACCATCAGCACGATGCCGACGGCGCTGTAGGCCAGAGCCGCACCGCCGTCGCGGGCCAGATCGGCGAGCATGTGTTTCTCCTCGAAATCGCTTGTACTACTTGCCCGAGTTGTTGCCGCCGTTGCCCGTGGTGGCATTGGCCGGCCAGCCGGAACCGGCGAGTTGTTCGCGATAGCGCTTGTAGCCGTTGTCGTAACTGTCGACGTCGATCTTGGCGCCGTTGCCGTTCGGGCCGAGAACGACGAGCCATTCGGGATAGCGCAGGAAGGTCAGCGCGCCGCTGCGGTACTGCGCGGTCTCGTCGGTCTTGCGCGTCACGTCCCGCACCACGCGATCGGGCGACTGGGAGGTGGTGTAGACCTGCCCGCCCAGCTTGTCGTCCAACTGTGCGGCGCGCTGGTAGTGCTTCTGGATGTATGGTCGCGGGTCATCGACATTGAGCGTGCCGACCAGGCCCGCGATGGCGCCCACACCGGTCAGGACGGCGACGAGCAGGCCCGCGAGGGTGAGCCCGATCCCCCGGACGCTGCCCTTGCGCGAAGCGCGGACCATCAACCACACCAGGACGCCGAACGCCAGGACCGCCAGGACCAACAGGGCGATCCACAGAAACAAAGCCACGAGATTTCACTCCTCCCCGGCGCGAATAGTACTGGACGGGACGCGAAACCACAGCGGCAGCGAGCCCGCACCGAAACGGGTGCGGGCTCGCGGTGGGCCTTGCCGGGAGGGAAACCGGGCGTCAGGGAGCGCAGTTCGGGCAGAGCCCCCAGAACACGACTTCGGCCTCGTCGACGACGAATCCGTGGGCCGCACCGGGTTCCAGGCACGGGGCCGCGCCCACGGCGCAGTCGACGTCCACGACCGTGTCGCAACTCCGGCACACCAGGTGGTGGTGATTGTCGCCGGTGCGCGCCTCGTACAGCGCGGGCGAACCCGCGGGTTCGATCCGGCGGAGCAGCCCGGCGCCGACACAGGCCCGCAGCACGTCGTACACGGCCTGCGTGGACACCGAGCCCAGCTGTTCGCGCACCCGCACCGCCACCCGGTCGGCGTCCGAGTGCGGGGCCCGGGCCACCGCGTCCAGCACCGCGACGCGCGGTGCGGTCACCCGCAGACCCGCGGCCCGCAACCGTTCCCGTGCGTCATATCCGGTGTGCATGACAACCAGCCTGCCCGCTTTTCTGGAATTAGTCAAAAAGACATTCGCGCAGGCGACGAGCCCACGACCGGTTCCCGGGCGCTCACTGATGCGGATTCACGTTCGGCGGCAGGGTCACCCGCGGGGCGGTGGGCGCCCGGGTCGGCAGCTGCCCGAGCCCCGAGGGCAGCACGACACGGGAGGGGAAGTGGTCGAACGGATCCGGGTACAGCGTGGGCGGCTGCCGGTAGGACGGGAACGGGGTCCGCCAGATGTTGGCGGGCGGGGTGAACCCGGGCCGGTCCCCCGCGTCGTCGTCCCCGGAGTTCGCGATGCCGTGGAAGGCGACCAGCGCCAGCGCCGCCAGGCCGAAACCGATGAGCCTGCCGCCGATCCCGCCCGAGGGACGCGGCGGGGGCGGGGCGGGGCGGGGTGCGCGACGCGGGCGCGGCGACCGATGGACGACCGGGGGTGGAACCGGGTCGTACGGGGGCTCCGGGGACGAAGGACCCGACCCGGGCGCCGGGGGCTCCCCCGCGACCGGACGGTCGGCGCCGTCCTCGCCGCCGTACCCGCTCACCGCGACCCACATGTTCGGCGCGGGGTCCGGCGCGGGCGGTGCGGCGACGATCGCCGCGTAGTCCACGGGCACCGGCGGATCGTCGTCCGGGCCCGGCCCGAGCGCGGCGCGCAGGGCGAGCGCGCGCCGATCCCGTTCGCGATCGATGGTCTCCAGCAGCGCCCGCACCTGGCCGCCGCGAGCCGGTTCCAGCACCGCGGCCCGCAGCAGCTCCTCGCGGGCCACGTCGAGGCGGCCGTGCGCCAGCTCGAGCAGCGCCAGCTCGAGCAGGGCCTCGGTGTTCTCCGGCGCCAGTTCGAGCGCGGTGCGGAACGCGGCCTCGGCCAGTTCCAGCGAATTCGGGCCGCGCACGTGGTGGTGCAGGATCGACCCCCGCAGCACGTGGACATCGACGTTGCCGGGGTCGATCTCGAGCGCCTCGTCCAGATTCTCCAGTGCCGCACCGGGATCGGTCTCGCGCCTGGTCACCGCGAGCACGCGCAGATTGTCCACGTCCTCGGGATCGATCTCCGTCGCCCGCAGCGCGCTCTGCACGGCCTGCTCCCGCAGCTCCCGCCGCCACACCGGTTCGAGGGTGTCCGCCGCCTCCTGCGCCTTGGCCAGCGCCCGGATCCGCCACACCAGCGAGTGTTCGGGCACCACCCGCAGCGCGAGCTCGCTGTACTCGAGCGCCCGCGCGTACTCGCCCAGGCGCAGCGCCACCTCGGCCATCCCGGTCAGCGCCGACCAGTCCTCCGGATCGGCCGCCAGCACCTCGGCGAACATCTCCCGCCCGGCGTCCAGCCGCCCCAGCTCGACCAGCACCCAGGCCCGATCGACCTTGCTCTCCATCACTCACGACCTCTCGGCCGCCGCGCGCTCGGGTGGCCAGACGAATTCTTTTCGGTACGCCGCCCGGGACGCGCTCGTACCCGGTTCCGCGCGAACCGGTTTCGGGTCAGCGGGCCTTGCGGGCGCGCATGTAGGCGGCGAGCTCGTCGTACGCGCCGTCGTTGTTGGCGAACTCGACCACGTTGCGGGCGGACTCGAACCACGGCGTCGTACTGGGGCGGATCGCGGCCATGGCGCGCTCGATGTCGGGCATCGCGATCGGGCGGACCGTCCCGGTGCGCAGCGAGTCGGCCATCGCGAACTGCGTTGCGGACGTGCAGATGTGGGCCAGGTCGGCGCCGGAGAAGGAATCCGTGCGGGCGGCGATGACCTTCAGATCGATGCCCTCCACCGGGCGGTCCCGCAGGTGGTGGCGCAGGATCGCCACGCGCGCCTCGGGATCGGGGAGCCCGACCAGGATCATCCGGTCGAACCGGCCGGGGCGGCGCAGGGCCACGTCGATGTCCCAGGGGTGATTGGTCGCGCCGAGCACGTAGACGCCCTCGTTGCTGCCCAGGGCCGAATCCATCTCGGTGAGCAGCTGATTCACGATCGGGCGCATCCCCGAGGAGCCGGACATCTGACTGCGCTTGTAGCCGAGCGCGTCGATCTCGTCGATGAACAGCACGCAGGGGGCATTGCGGCGGGCCATCTCGAACACCTGGTGCAGATTGCGCTCGCTCGACCCGAGGTGGAAATCGAGGATCTCCGCGATCTCGATGGGGTAGAAGTTCGCGCCCAGCTCACCGGCGACGGCCGCGGCGATGAACGTCTTGCCGCAGCCGGGCGGCCCGTACAGCAGCAGACCGCCCCGGGCGCTGGTCCCGAAAGCCTTGGCCAGCTCGGGATTACGCAGCGGGCCGAGCAACGACAGCTCCAGCTGCTCCTTGACCGACTCCATCCCGCCCACATCGGCGAGCACGACCTTCGGCTTCTGGAAGCGGCCGACATCGGACTCGATGGCGGCCAGCGACTCGCCGCTGTCGATGAACGCGGGCTTGACGATGTCGCCGACCTCGGCCTCCGCGGCCGCCCAGTCGAAATCACCACCGCGCTGGGAATTCGGGTCGGCGACAGGCGGAACAGGAAGGGGGCCTTCGGCTCTCGGCGCGTCTTCGGCTCTCGGCGCGGGTTCGACCCGCTCGGGGGCGGCCGCACCGGCCAGCGCCGCCGTGCAGCGCTGGAGCAGAGCCATGGCCGCGGCGTTGCCCGCGTCCTGCGCCAGGGCGCTCGCGCAGTGGGTGAGCGCCTCGGCGTGGCGGCCGCGCTCGGCCAACAGCTCGATCACCCGCAGGCGGATCGGCAGCAGGTCCGGGTTGTGGTCGAGCACCGCCAGGAGTTCGGCGAGCACCGGATCGTCGATCAAGATCTGTTCCTATCGCGCGGGCATGGTCGGCCAGGTCTGCGGGACCGTGGGCGGATATACCTGGGTCGGGTACGGCTTGGTGTAGGTACGGGTCGGGTAGTGCGGCGCCGGCCGATCGGACGACGAATCGGAATCGCCCAGCCCGAGTTCCAGGGCGATGCCGGCGATGAAGGTGACCGCGCCGAACGCGATCTTCGCCAGCACCCGGCCATCGGAATCGGAATCCTCGGACTGCCGGGCATCCCGCGCGCGTTCGGCCGCGGCCACCCGCCGCGCGATCTCCTGCTCCTGCAGATCAGCGCGCACCGCGGCGCGCAGTTCGTACAGCGTGGCATCGGCGGGATCCAGCCGCACCGCCTTGTCCAGCGCGACCAGCGCGTCGGCAGGCGAGGCCACCAGCAGCGTCAGCGCGCGCATACGCAGATTCTCGACATCGCCGGGCGCCAGTTCGACCGCCCGGCGCGCGGCCACGATCGACTCGATTCGATGCTCGCGCACCCGCGCGACCTTGCCGCGGGTCGCGCTCGCCAATTCCCGGTGCGCCGACGCGCGTACCCGCCACGCCGTGGCATTGTCCGGCTGCTCGTCCAGCACCACCGAAATCCGTTCGAGCGCCGTCTCGTACTCGTGCCGCTCCAGCGCCGCGAGAGCCGCGCGCAGCATGTCCTGCGCGACAGCGCCGTCCTTCGAGCCGTACATCCCCCACCACACTTCTGTCTGTTCGGCCCGAATGCTAAACCGTGACGCCGACAACAGTTGTGGTGCGGTGTGGCGGGCGCTATCCGAATGGCCGTGCGGCTTCGCACGTTAGCGGGCGCGCACCCGCGGCGCGACCGGATTCCGCACGTTGCCCACATCACACGCGCCGCGGTGGAATAGATCCGGCCGGGCCCCGGTTGATGAGTTCTGTCGGCGTCGGAAACAGCCCCGGGCCGCACCCATCAGTCGCTACGAGCGACCACTCGCCGAGAGGCGCTTGTTGGGCGTCGACTTCTCTTCGCGGCATTCGTGCCGCGAGCGGACGCCGCCAGTCACCCCCGTCTGGCGGCGTTTTGCTGTTCCGGGCCCGCCGTCACGGCCCGGCGCAATTCGCCACGCGGACGGACTGATTCAACGGCTCGCGGCGCCCGCCGCGAGTTAGCCTGAAAAATATGGTGCGCGAGCGCAGGGGGCTGGCCGGCGCAGTAGCGGTGGCGATGACGGCGAGCAGCGTGTTCTTCGGCAGCGGTGCGGCGGGGGCCGCCCCGGCCTCATCGCGATGCGCGCAACCGATAGGGCGGGAATTCGAACGCGGAACTCCCGAAGAAGCCGGATTCGACCCGATACTGCTCGCGGATGCCCTCACTTTCGCGGCCGGTCGTAATCGCGCCAATGTGCAGATCTTTCGGCACAATTGCCTGATCGGTGAGGGCCCTTTCAACGAACTGACCGGATCGGTTCCCTGGAATGTCTGGAGCGTCACCAAAAGCGTCGTTTCGCTACTGGCCGGAATCGCCTGGGATCGCGGACAACTCGATCTGGACGCCGCTATCGGCGAATATCTGCCACCCGGACTCGGCGATGCCGCGCACCGCGCCATTACGGTGCGCAATCTGCTCACCGAAACATCCGGATTGCGAGTCGGCGTCGTCACCGAGGGGATTACCGGGGTCGTTCCCATCGACCCCTTCAGTGCCGTGCAGGCGCTCGCGGTGCCCTTCGCGGATCCGCCCGGCACGGTGTTCACCTACAGCCAGCGCAATGTGGACCTGCTCGCGTACGTTCTCGAACTCGCGGTCGGCAGCCCGCTCCAGGAGTTCGCACAGCGGGAACTGTTCGGCCCCATCGGCATCGAGCGCGGCGACTACTACTGGGCCCGGGATCGATCCGGGCACACCTACGGCTACGCGCACCTGTTGCTGCCGCCGCTGGACCTGGCGCGACTGGGATTGCTGGTCGCCGCCGGCGGGCGCTGGCACGACCGGCAGGTGATCTCCGCCGAGTATCTGCGCCGCGCCACCGCGCCCTCGGACACCGACCCCTGCTACGGCTTCCTGTTCTGGACCGGCCCCGGATGCGCCGAGAATCCCGAATTCCTGCCCGCGGACGCCTATTCCATGTCCGGCTTCGGCCTGCAGCACGTGTACTTCCTGCCCGGCCTCGATCTCACCGTGGTGTGGACCGGCCTGTTCGGCGTGCACACCACGCAGGTGCCGGGCGGTCTGCTGAAGCACGGGGTGGAGGTGCCGTACGAGTTCTTCCGCAGGCTCTTCGCCGCCATGACCGACAGCCCGGTCCCCGCGCCGGGCCCGTTCGTGGAACCTCCGGCGCAGTTGAACGCGGGCGACTACATCGACACCGATATCGCGCTGGCCGTGTTCGGCCTCGGTCCCGCCGCCTATCCCGGCTGTACCGTGCTGTCCTGCTTGGACATTCCGCTCGCGCCGCCGTTCAGCGACGCGCCGCCGGGCTGCCTGCTGCTGGCATGCCTCGGCCCGGATCCGCGCACACCCGGAATCCGCTGACCCCACGCCCCCGGTCCCCGAACCGAGGGGTGCCGACTAGGGTGTCACGGCCGCGCGGCCCGCGAGATCACGCAGTTCATCGGCCGGACGCCGGCCTGCGAACTGTAGTAGGTCGCGCACCACCTCCCGGGCACGATGATCGTTGTGCACGTACTCCGGGGTCAGCCGCTCGGCGTTGAGCAGGGACTCCAGAGCCTCCGATGCCTGCCGCCGTTGCGCGTGCGCGCGTGCGACATCCACCAGGAAACGCGCCTGCCGCTCCGGTGAGAGCACGGACGCGTCGACGGTGCGCGCGGTATCGAGCGCCTCGCCCGCGTCACCGAGCTCGACCGCCACCGCGACCGCGTACACGGCCACACTGGTCGGACCGAATTCGGTGTCGAAATCGTTGCGCCCCTCACCGAGTCGCGCCGCGGCGGCACGCGCCGCGGCCAATCCCGTGCGGGCCGCCGTTCTGTTCCCGTCCGTCGCCGCGATCACCGCCAGCATCAGCTGGAGAGAACCGTAGAGCGACAACACCTCCGGACGAACGAGATCATCGCCGCCGGCCTGACCGACCTGCGGCGCCAACGCGGCCACCGAGACCCGAGCCGCCTGTTCGGCCTGCTCGAGTCGCTGCAACCGCAGGAAAGCCTGTGCCATGCGGTACGTTCCGGCCACCACGCTGAGCGCGTCGCCGGATTCCTCGGCCGCTGTCAGCGCCCGATCCGCGGCAACCCAGGCCGCATCCACTTCTTCCTGTCTGGTGAACGCGGTCGCGGCCACCTGGTAGGCGCGTGACAGCAGTGTCAGCACCTCCGGCCGCTTCGCGGAATCGCTCCGCGCCGCGTGTTCGAGATCCGGGATGAGTTCCAGCAGGCTGCTGCCGACTTCCACGAGCCGAGACTCGTGCGCCAGCCGCCAAACCAGATCCACCCGCTCCCGCAGCCCCGGCAACTCGTCGGCCGACTCGCGATCGACCGGTCTCACTTCCGAGTCGCCAAGGATTTGCTCCAATGCCGGATGTCCGGTGAGCAACAGTCGCAGCTGTTCGAAAACGGCGGACCCCGCTCGACGCCCATCACCGCGATCGGCGGCCAGGGGTTCGGCCGCCTCCGGTCTGAGATCTCGCACCGCCACGCCGAGTACATCGGCCAAACGCTGTAGTACCGACAGTCTCTCGACCGGCAGCACGTCACGCTCGACCTGTGACACCCAGCTTTCCGAGCGCCTGATCGCGGCGCCCAACTCTTTCTGCGATAGTCCCCGCCGCCGGCGCAACTCCGCTACCCGTGCCCCTAGGGTACTTTCGGCCACCGGGTCAAACTCCTTCTGCCTGATCGGCTTTCCCGGCCGTCACCGCCCGCGTGTTTCGCCGATGTCTACCATGCCCTTCTCCTTCCCGATGGGAACTTCTCCTTCCCCTATGAGATCTGCCGACAAGGATTCCAGACAGGGCGAGCTTACGGCGCACAGTATGGAACATGTATTTTTCTTATTGCACCGCAATTTTTCTGTGTTTATCGTTTACCGAGGACACGACGCACCAAATCCGACACAAGAGGTGGCTGTTGACCGCCGCACCGCAAACGCGTGAAGTCCATGTGCGCCTGCGCTTTCCGGGCGGCATGGTCTTGGACTACCGCGCCGAACACACAATTGCCGAACGACTCGCGGCACATCTGCGCCCCCATCGCATTGAAGTCACCATAGAGACGTCGGCCCCGAACCGACTTCCCCCACTCCCCTGCGCCGAACTCTGGACCGACTGAAATGAGAAAACGGGCCGTTTGATCCTTGATGGATCGAACGGCCCGTTCTCGGACTCACGTGGAATCTCAGCGATTCGCCAGCAGGACCTCGGCGATCTGAATGGTGTTCAGCGCGGCGCCCTTACGCAGGTTGTCGCCGGAGATGAACAGCGCCAGACCGCGGCCGTCCGGCACGCCCGGATCCTGGCGGATGCGGCCGACGAGCGAGTCGTCGGCGCCGGCGGCGGCCAGCGGGGTGGGGACGTCCACCAACTTGACGCCGGGGGCGCCCGCGAGCAGCTTCTTGGCGGTCTCCACCGAAATCGGCTCGGCGAACTCGGCATTGATCGACAGCGAGTGCCCGGTGAAGACCGGCACGCGCACGCAGGTGCCGCTGACCAGCAGGTCCGGCAGGTTCAGGATCTTGCGCGACTCGTTGCGCAGCTTCTGATCCTCGTCGGTCTCCTCCGAGCCGTCATCCACCAGCGCGCCCGCGAGCGGGATCACGTCGAAGGCGATGGGCGCGACGTACTTGTTCGGGGCCGGGAACTCCACGGCCGAACCGTCGTGCACCAGCTGCTCGGCGTTGTCGATGACCGCGCGCACCTGGGTGGCGAGTTCCTCGACGCCGGCCAGGCCGCTACCGGACACCGCCTGGTAGCTGGAGACGATGAGCCGGCGCAGGCCCGCTTCGTCGTGCAGCACCTTGAGCACCGGCATGGCGGCCATGGTGGTGCAGTTCGGGTTGGCGATGATGCCCTTCTTCAGGTTCCGGGTCGCCTCGGGATTGACCTCGGACACGACCAGCGGGACCTCGGGGTCCTTGCGCCAGGCCGACGAGTTGTCGATGACCGTGACGCCGGCGGCCGCGAAACGCGGCGCCTGCACCCGGGACATGGTCGCGCCCGCGGAGAACAGTGCGATGTCCAGGCCGGTCGGGTCGGCGGTCTCGGTGTCCTCGACCACGATGTCCTGACCGCGGAACGGCAGGATCTTGCCCGCCGACCGCGCGGAGGCGAAGAACCGGATCTCGTCGACCGGGAAGTTGCGCTCCTCCAGCAGCTTTCGCATGACGGCGCCGACCTGACCGGTCGCGCCGACGACTCCTACCCGCAGTCCCATGATCTAGCGCCCCGTTCCGCCGTGCACCACGGCCAGTTCGTCGCCGCCGAGCTCGAACGCCCGGTGCAGCACCTGCACGGACTCGTCCAGGTCGGTGTCCTTGACCAGCACCGAGATTCGGATCTCGGAGGTGGAGATGAGATCGATGTTGATACCCGCGTCGGCGAGCGACTCGCAGAAGGTCGCGGTCACGCCCGGATGCGACTTCATACCGGCGCCGACGAGGGACACCTTGCCGACGTGGTCGTCGTAGATCACCTGCGAGAAGCCGATGTCGCCCTGGCGCTTGGTGAGCAGTTCGACCGCGCGCGGGCCGTCCAGCTTGGGCAGGGTGAAGGTGATGTCGGTCTTACCCGTCTCCACCTTCGAGATGTTCTGCAGCACCATGTCGATATTGATCTCGGCATCGGCGACGGCACGGAACACCTTGGCGGCGTAGCCCGGTTCGTCCGGAATGCCGATCACGGTCACCTTGGCCTCGCTGCGGTCGTGCGCGACGCCCGTGAGGATTGCTTGCTCCAAGGGGATGTCCTCCATCGATCCGGTAATCAGGGTGCCGGTCTTGTCCGTGTACGAGGAACGGACGTGCACCGGCACGTTGTAGCGGCGCGCGTACTCGACGCAGCGCAGCATGAGAACTTTCGAGCCGCAGGCGGCCATCTCCAGCATTTCCTCGTAGGAGACGGTGTCCAGCTTCTGAGCATCGGAGACGACCCGGGGATCGGCGCTGAAGACGCCGTCCACATCGGTATAGATCTCGCACACATCGGCATTGAGCGCGGCGGCCAGCGCGACGGCGGTGGTGTCCGAGCCGCCGCGGCCCAGCGTGGTCACGTCCTTGCTGTCCTGGCTCACGCCCTGGAAGCCCGCGACCAGCACGATGGTGCCCTCGGCGAGCGCGTCCTGCACCCGGCCCGGCGCCACGTCGATGATCTTCGCGTTGCCGTGCGCGCCGGTGGTGATGACACCGGCCTGCGAGCCGGTGAAGGACCGCGCCTCGGCGCCGAGCGAGTGAATCGCCATGGCCACCAGCGCGTTGGAGATGCGCTCACCCGAGGTGAGCAGCATGTCCATTTCGCGGGCGGGCGGCGCGGGGGCGACCTGCTGGGCCAGATCGAGAAGTTCGTCGGTGGTGTCACCCATCGCCGAGCAGACCACGACCACATCGTGGCCCTGCTTCTTCGTCTCGATGATCCGCTCGGCAACCCTGCGGATGCGCTCGGCGGTGGCGACCGAGGATCCTCCGTACTTCTGGACGACGAGAGCCACGGCGGAAATCCTCCAAGATCGACTAACTGCTGCTACCGATCCACAAGACTACCGGCCCAGGTCACGAGATTTTCGGCCACCTCCCGGCAACCGGAATCTCACCGAGCTGATCAGGCGCGAGTGAGCCAGGTGACCTGCGCACCACTGTCGAATTCCCGCCGCCGCTCGACCCGGAAGCCGGTCGGCCGGAAATTTCCGGCAAGCGCCCGCACGCCGTCCCCCAGCAGCACCGGGTACTGCTTGATGACGAGTTCGTCGATCTCGTCGAGCACCTGGGCGGCGAACTTGCCGCCGCCCGCCAGCCAGATGCCCTGTCCGTCCTCTTTCTTCAGGCGCCGGATCAGCCCGACCGGGTCCGATTCCACCAGTTCCACCCCCGGGTCGGCGATCTCGCCGAGCGTCGTCGAGACCACGTACTGCCGCAGGTGCGGGTACGGGCTCGCGATGCCGACCGCCAGCGCGGGCTCGTAGGTGCCCCGACCCATGACCAGGGTGTCGAAGTGCGCGTTGGCCGCGCCCTCGGGCACACCGAAGTGCGGCCGGACGTGCGCGGGCAGGGTTTCCGGGTAGTCGGTCGCCAGCCAGGTCCAGAAGTCGGGCGATGCCTGGTAGTCGCTGATGTCCCCGTCGGGGGCGGCGATGTAGCCGTCGAGGGACATGCCGACGAAATAGGTGAGGTTTCGCATGCTGTACTGCCCAACCCGTAGTGCCACGTTTGAAGTGGTTTGAATGTAGTACTACGACTGGAGTGGTGTCAACACCGGATTCGGAAACCCGCGATATCGAGGAACGGGACGGTCGAGCAACACCGCCGCGACCCCGTCACGGCGCGATGGAACAGGTGACAGGGGGTGAAGGCGAGCCCGTCAAGCCCAGAGAAATAGTCACGTTTCAGAGCTGACCGGCCGAAATTTCTCCCCCACCTGTCCGAGATGCCTATTACGTTGGCGGCCAGGGATATTCGCAAACCTGTCGAAACAGGCGGGTTCGAGCGGCCTGGGACACAGTTGACTCGGCGAGCGACGCTGGTCACAATCAGGCCCCGAAGCTGGAGGGTTGGAATGCGTACTAAGACTGATCACCGATTCGTCATCGACATCGATCCCGATCAGGTGATGGAGGCGTTGCTCATGGTCGAGCAACTGCCGGACTGGTCGCCTTCCCACTCGGATGTCCGGGTCGCGACCCGGGACAAGATGGGCAGACCGAAGCGAACCTACATCTCGGCGAACCTCATGGGCCGGCCAGATCGGCAGGTCGTCGAGTACACCTGCACCGAGAACCGGGTCGCCTGGAAGGTCACCGAGTCCAGCGCCGGGGCCGGCGGCCAGGGCTGGTTCGACGTCGCCGAGACCGAGGACGGCGGCACCGAGGTCTGGTACCACTCCGAGATCTACCTGCCGATCCCCGCGCCCGGCATGTTCCTCAAGCGCACCGCGCGCCGCGAGGGCGAAGCCATGATCGAGAACTTCATCGCCTTCGTCGAAGCCGTCACCGGCGTCGAAGGACTCGGCGAGGTCGAGGAGCCGTACGCCGAACCCGCGCCCTACGAGCCCGCGAGCTACGCGCAGCAGCTCAACTACGGCCACGGATTCGAGCCGAAGTTCGGCACCGCGTAACAGCGACGGGCGGCAGGCCGCGGGAGCCGCGGTGACGCCGAGGGCGAACACGCGTCCGCTGCACTGTCATTGACGCCCCGGGCCCTGCACTATGTCCCACATGCCCGGTGCGCAACGATCACGATTGACGAGGGTCGGCGAGAACGCCTCCGTCACCCAACTGGAACTATTCTTCGACCTGGTGATCGTGTTCGCCTTCACCATGGTCACCGACTTCGCCGCGCACGAGACCACCGCGGTCAACATGCTGCGCTCACTGCTGATCCTCATGCTGCTGTGGTGGATGTGGATCGCCTACTCCTGGCTCGGCAATGTCATCAAGGCCGACGAGGGCATCGCCCGCGTCGGCATTTTCGTGGCCATGGGCGGCGCGTTCCTCATCGCGCTCACGATCCCCGAAGCCTTCCACGACCTGCCCGGCGGCTGGTACGCGCCACTGGTCTTCGTCATCGCGTACCTGCTCGTGCGCCTGGTCCACCTGTGGATGTTCTGGCTCGCCAGCGCGCAGGACGCGCAACTGCGACACCAGGTCGTGCGCTGGGCCGCCGGGTCGCTCACCATCTCCGGCACCCTGCTGACCATCGGCGCGCTCACCAGCGAGACCGCGCAACTGCTGCTGTGGCTGGCGGCGCTCGCCGGGGACATGCTCTGGACCAGCCTGGCCGGCAACGAGTGGCGACTCAACTCCGCCAAGCACTTCGCCGAACGCTACGGGCTGATCATCATCATCGCGCTGGGCGAATCCATCGTCTCCATCGGCGTCGGGGTCGCCGGCCTGCCGATCTCCTGGCCCATCGCGCTGGGATCGATGCTGGGACTGGCCATTTCGGGCCTGCTGTGGTGGGCATACTTCGACGTCGCCGCGCTGACCGTGGAACACGAACTGGCGCACTCCACCGGAACGCGCCGGGTGCGAATCGCCCGCGGCTGCTACACCTACTGGCACTTCCCCATGATCGTCGGCGTCATCGCGCTCTCGCTCGGCATGAAGAAGGTGATCAACTACGTCGGCGACGCGGAGGACCACCGGCTCTCCGACGCGCTGTACGGAATTCCGCTGTACTGCCTGTACGGCGGCGTGGTGCTGTACCTGCTGGCGCTCGTCGGCTTCAAGTACTACGCGACCCGGCAGCTGAGTACGCACCGGCTGCTCGCCGTCGTCCTGCTGCTGGTGCTGATCCCGCTCGCGGCGGCGCTGCCCGCCCTGGCCTCGCTGACAATGCTGTTCGTGGTGCTGGGCGCGCTGATCCTGTGGGAGACCATCTCCTATCGCGAACCGCGCGAGGAGATCCGGCACGGATCGCACGCCGAAGCGTGAGGGTGAAAGGTGGATCAGCGGTCGAACCGGTGATCCACCGATTCGCTCACGCGGACGCCCTCGCGGACGGCCTCGCGCATCTGATTGATGTTCTCCCGCAGCACATCGGCGACCAGCTCGTCGGTGCGCTCGTCGGCGAGCACCCGGAAGATGATCCGGAAGCTCGCGTCGGCGACGCCGCGAATGATGTCCTCGTGGAACGGCAGGTAGCGGACCCGGCCCAGCTGCGGGTCCTGGCGAATGAACTCGACCATCATCTGATCGATCTCGCCGCGGTTCTCCTCCAGCGCGTTCGCGATGTTGCGGGCGTAGTGGCCGGTGCGCAGCACCTCGGCGACCTCGTCCAGCACCGCCATGGTCACCGGCCGCTTCACGGTGTCGACGATCGCGCCGACCGACCGATTCACGATCGCCGCGGTCACCCGGTCCCCGAAGGCCCGATCGGCCACGCGCGCCAGCCGGACCAGGATCACGATCACCCGCAGCAGCCGGAAGCCGCGGAAGAAGGGGCTGGTCACCGGGATCATGCCCAGCACCTCGTACCAGTAGACGAACGGGAAGGTCCAGTTCCAGCCCTCCCGCCGCCAGCGCCAGCAGAACTCGGCCGCGAAGATCGCGCAGATCGTGTAGTCCGCGATCTGGATGAGCCGGTAGGTGTCCCCGCCGACCGGGAAGAACGTGATCCAGGCGACCAGCACGACCGAGATCACCGCCAGCCCCAGCATGAGGAAGTCCGTCCACAGGGCCGGTGGCTTACGCGGGTACTCCACGTCCCGCGGTGCGCTCGCCTCGATCACGCCGACCCCTTCCACATCGAACGGTCCCGCGCCAGCGTAGTGGCCGTACCCGGCTCGGTGCGCGATTCCGCGACGGCCGGTCCGAGGGGCGGCCGGCGAGCGCGAAAAGCGTTTCTGCGCAGGTATTTCCGCTACGCGCTCAGCTGCCCGCGCGAATGATCGCCTCGATATTGCGTTCGGCCAGGGCCGTGATGGTCAGCGACGGGTTGACGGTGGCCGAGCTGCCGGGCAGGCCCGCGCCGTCCATCACGTAGAGCCCCGGGTGCCCGTGGACGCGGCCGTACCCGTCGGTCGCCTGGCCGAGCACCGCGCCGCCGAGCGGATGGGCGGTGAAGAAGGCGTTGGCGTCGTAGCCGATCGGGGCGTAGTCCAGCAGGGCGCCCGAGCGCTGCGCGATGCGCTGGTCGACGGCCCGGCAGGCGGCGGCCACCTGATCCTGCACCCCGGCGTTCCAGCTCAGGCCGACCGCGTTGCGGGCGCTGTCGTAGCCGAAGCGGGCGCGGGTCGGGTCGAGCACCATACCGAGCGAGGCAATCGCGCCGGTGTCGACGGGAATGCCGGGGACGTACCAGTTCTCGAGCGTCAGCGGGACGGCCGAATCATCGAAGATCCGGCTGGCGCTGGGCACGCCGCCGCCGGTGGCGCTCAGCGAATCGGCGCTGCGGGCCAGCACCACGTCGCCGTTCGTGCCCCAGCCCGCGCCGATGTGCTCGTTGAGCCGGGGCAGGGCGCCGGTGGCCTGGGCGCGGACCAGCAGTTCGGAGGTGCCGATCGATCCGGCGCCCAGGAACAGCCGATCGCAGGTGAGGGTGCGGGTGCGCAGGACCACGCCGGTGGGCGCGAGCTTGGACACGGTCACCACGTATTTGCCGGAACCGTCCTGGGCGATCGAGTCCACGCGGTGGCCCGGGAAGATGGCGCTGCGGCCGGTGGCCTCGGCGTAGCGCAGGTAGTTCTGATCGAGATCGAACTTCGCACCGTTCGAGTTGCCGAGGTTGCTGCGCGACGCGGTGGCCGAGGCGCGGGTGGTGCCGGCCAGTTCGGCGCGCAGCACGTCCCAGTTGAAGATCGAATCATTGGCCAGCGGTTCGTAACCCGCGGTTCGCACCTGCTGATCCCAGACCCGGGAGTGGGCGAAGGGCGCGGAGTTGTAGATGTCGGCGGGCATGGGGCTCAGCCGCAGCATCTGCCGCACCCGCGGGTAGTACACGCTCTCCAGCTCGCCGAAGTCGACCACGCCGCGAAAGACGCTGTCGAACAGGTGCTTCGGCGGGGCGACCATGGCGCCGGAGAAGATGATCGAGCCGCCGCCGACCGCGGCCGCGCGCCACACGTCGATGCCCGGGTAGTCGACCACGTCGAGCACGCCGCCGAAATCGGCGAAGGCCATGGGCACCTTGGTGACACCGGTGAAGCTGGTCCGGTGCCAGAACCCGCGGCCGTCGGGCAGGTCGTCGCCGGTGAAGATTTCCCGCTGCGGGTCGTTGGGCCAGCGTGAGCCGCGCTCGAGCACGGTGTTCTGCACGCCGGCCTCGGCTAGTCGCAGGGCGGTGACCGCGGCGCCGAAGCCGGACCCGATCACGATCGCCTGGGAGTGCTCGGGCGGATCCGGCAGCGGCGCGAAGATTTCCGGCACCCACCGCTCGAACAGCGCGTTCCACAACGGACTCGCCGACGCGGTACCGGGGCCGCGCACGGCCGCCCCCGATCCCATACCGGCGACAAAAGCCGCAAAACCGGCAGCTTTCAGTAGAGCGCGCCTCCGCACCGGCCACCTCCCTCATCAAGTAGGCCGCGCGCGAGATTACCGTTCGGTCGCCGGTCCAACAACACATGCGACGAGCCGAACAATTCGGTCATACGTGTCGGCTATGCCCGATAGAAATCGGTCGGTAGCCGACAATTCGCCAGATCTATTCCGGCCGCCGAGACCGTGTCGTGGCGCACGCACACCGCCCCCGCGCGTGCGACTTCGGCTGGGGGCGGCCGGAGGTTTCGAACCGCGTCAGGCGCGCAGGCGCTCGCGCCGGAGTTGATCCACCTCGGGCATGGGCAGCGGGTCGAGGGAGTCGACGCCCAGCGCGCGGGTGAGCAGCAGGTCCGCGAGTTCGGGATTGCGGGCCAGCGCGGGGCCGTGCATGTAGGTCCCGATGACCGAACCCTGGATCACACCCTCGAGGCCGTCGCCGACACCGTTGCCCACGCCCTTGGTCACGCGCGCCAGACCGGTGGCGTCGCCGCCGAGTTTGGTTCCGCCACGGTGGTTCTCGAAGCCGGTCAGGGCCTGGGTCAGCTCCGGCAGCAGCGGGGCGGTCGCCACCTCGCCGATGGCGCGCTTGTCCTGCGGGGAGGTCGTCACGTCGATGAGGCCGACGCCGTCCACCCGCTCCCCGGACGAGGTTTCGTACCACTGGCCCAGCACCTGGATGGCCGCGCAGATGGCGAGCACCGGCGCACCCCGGCCGGCCGCGCGCTGCAGTCCGGGGAACTTCACCAGGTGGCGGGTGGCCAGGCGCTGCGCGGAATCCTCCGCGCCGCCCAGGGTGTAGATGTCGAGGGAGTCCGGCACCTCGTCGGCCAGGGTGATCTCGACGACCTCGGCGGCGTAGCCGCGCATGCGCAGCCGCTGCCGCAGGACCAGGGCGTTGCCGCCGTCGCCGTAGGTGCCCATGACATCGGGCAGCACCAGGCCGATGCGGACGGTCGATTCGCTCATGCGCGGACGCTCGCCTTCTCGTCGAGATCGCGGTTCAGGTCACGGAACGCGGTGTAGTTGGCCAGCACCTCCACCTGCCCGGCGGGGCAGGAAGCGATGGCGCGCAAGGGATCCGCGACGGTGGTGTGCTCGACGCCCGCGTAGGTCAGGCGCACGGCCAGGTCGGTGGCGCGCTCACCCGCGGCGACCACCTGGGTGCCCTCGAAATGCTCGAACCGCACGTCCCACAGCCAGGACAGATCCTCGCCGTCGGGCACCTGCCCGTTCACCGCGATCACCAAACCCTTTGCGGCGGGGTCGATCATGGACAGCGCCTCCTGCCAGCCCGCCGGATTCTTGGCCAGCAGCAGGCGCGCGGTGCGGCCGCCGACCTCGACGGTCCGGTAGCGGCCCGCGATCTCGCGCACGGTGCCCGCGGCGGCCGTCGCCGCGTGCGCGTCGGCGCCGAGCGCGACGGCAGCGGCCACCGCCTGGGCGGCGTTGCCGCGATTGGCGCGGCCCGGAAGCGCAAGTGCCAGCGGGATTTCCAGGCCGTCGGGGCCGTGCAGCGCGTGCTCGTCCACGCGCCACTGCGGTTCCGGGCGTTGGAAATCCGCGCCGGTGCTGTACCAGTGCTCGCCCTCCCACATGATCGGCTCGCCGCTGCGCGGGCAGCTGGTGGCGTCGACCGCCCAGCCGCTGCCCGCCGCGACCCACACCACGTTGGGATGGTCGTAGGCGATCGAGGTGATCAGCACGTCATCGCAATTGGCGATGAGCACGGCGTCGGGGTGGCGGGCCATACCCGCGCGCAGGCGGCGCTCGATCATGTTGATCTCGCCGACCCGGTCCAGCTGGTCCCGGGAGAGATTGAGCAGCACCACCGCCGCCGGATTCAGCGCGTCGGCGACGTGCGGCAGATGCAGTTCGTCCACCTCGATCGCGGCCAGGCGCGCGGTGCGATTCGCGGTGAGCGCGGCCACGATCCCGGCGTCCATGTTCGCGCCGTCGGCCTGCGTGGCGACCTCGCCGAGCGTCTGCAGCGCCGCGGTGGTCATGCGCGTGGTGGTGGACTTGCCGTTGGTGCCGGTGACCAGCACCGTGCGCCGCTCGCGCCCCAGCTGGGTCATGATCGTCGGGTCGATCTTCAGCGCGATGAGGCCGCCGATCATCGATCCTTTACCGCGTCCGGCTTTCTGCGAAGCCCACGACGCCGCCGTCGCCGCCCGCAGCGCCAGCTTTCCGCGTACCGAGATGTCTGCCACGATCGCGAGTTTATTGGTGCGGTGCGCCGGGTGCGCAGGCGGTGTCACGGCTTTCGGCGTGAGGTGCGCCTCAGACGCGGCGCGTGGTCACGGCGTTCCCGGGCGCCGGGTGTCGGCGCCGCGCGTCAGGTGTTGTAGAGCTTCGCCTCGTAGGCCGCGGAGTAATACTCCTCCAGCTGCTCCACGGTTTCCGGCGTATCGGGCATCAGTTCCTTCACCAGCCGGGCTTGGCTGGGCAGCGTGTCGACCGGCCACCGGTCCGGCTGCCACAGCCCGCTGCGCAGGAAGGCCTTGGCGCAGTGCAGGAAAACCTCCTCCACGTCGACTTCCACCGCCAGGATCGGCCGATGCCCCTTCACGACCATGTCGTCGAAGTACGGTGCGTCGCGCACCAGCCGGGCCCGGCCGTTGATACGCAGGGTCTCCCCGCGCCCGGGAATCAAGAAGATCACGCCCACATGCGGATTGCCGAGGATGTTGAGGTAGCCGTCCACGCGGCGGTTGCCCGGGCGCTCGGGAACGGCGATGGTCCGATCGTCGAGCACGCGCACGAATCCGGGCGGATCGCCCTTCGGGGAGGCGTCGCAGCGGCCGCTCGCGTCGCTGGTGGCCAGCACGACGAAGGGCGAGTTGGCGATCCATTCCCGGTCCCGGGCGTGCAGGTGGTCGCGTTCCTTGGCGACGGCGCGCGGCGTCGGCGTTCCGATGAGCGCACGCAGTTCGGCCGGATCGGTGATCTCGCTCATGCCTCGATTGAACGCCCGCGACACCCCGCCGCACCAGTGATTTGTGACGAACCGGCCCGGCGGAACGGCCGGCTCAGAGCGGTACGTCGAACAGGTTCGGTTGCCCGGCCGCGTATCTCGCCTCGTCCAGCTGCCGGAACGGATCCAGCTCCGGCGCGCGGTAGAGGGTGAACAGCGCGCAGCGGGGCGCGGTGGATCCGGTCACGTCCAGCAGGGCGTTCACCGCGGCGCGGGCGGACTCCGAGGCGCCCTCCATGGTCGCCAGGTCCACCTTGGTGCGGACGTAATCTCCGGCGAGGAAAAGGTTTTCGAGTTCGGCGCGATGGGATTCCGGGCGCAGCGCCCAGGAGCCCGCGGTGTTGATCAGCAGCGGGTCGGCGTTCTCGTTGCGGCGCTGCGCGGCGTTCCAGGTCACGCCGGTGTCCAGGAACCAGGAGTGCAGGTCCTCGTCGCGCAGCAGGATCTGCTTGTCGTTGAGGTGCGCCTGCAACTGCGCCCAGACCTCGCGGGCGATCTCGTCGTGCGTGCACTCCTTGGCGGTCTTGCCGAACAGGATGCCGGGGGTGTTCCAGTCCGAGATGTCCACCGACAGGCAGTCCTGCACCGTGCCGTCGCCGAGTCCGGACATGGGCGTGCGGGTCCAGAACTGGTTCTGCGATATCGAGGTCAGCGACCAGGGCGAATCCACGTAGGCGGCGTGCCCGCGCGCGATCGCGGAGGGGGTGCGCAGGAAGAACTGGATGCCGGTCATCCAGTCCACGGTGAGCTGACTCATGCCCGCCAATTCCGGCCTGCGCGTGAGGATTTCCGGCGACCAGAGGGTGCGGGCCACCTCCACCGGGAGCGCCACCACGAAGTGATCGGCCGTGATCGTCTGCGCCACACCGGAAGTGGTGACCACGCGGGCGCCGGAGATGCGGTTGTCGGCGACCTCGAGCCCGTGCACCTCGGCGCCGGCGAACTTCACCCCGAGTTCGCGCAGCCGCCGCACCCACGGGTCGATCCAGGCTTCGTTGGTCGGGCCGTCCAGCAGCCGGTCCAGCGGGCCGTCGTTGGCGATCTCGAAGGGGTTGCCCAGGAACTGCTCGCCCATCGTGCCGATGGTGCGTGTGCTGGCCAGATCGTCCTTGGCCGCCACCAGCAGGGTGGTCAGGGTGCGCGAGAGCAGCATGCGGAACTCGTTGGAGCGGTGACCCGCGCCCACGTAGTCGCGCCAGGAGATCTTGTCCCACTGACCGTATCGGCGGGCGTCGCAGCTGGAATTGAAGACCAGCAGGCGATTGGCGAAGTACAGCGCGTCGGCCTGGCCCATCTTGGTGGTTGTCGAGATGGCGGAGCTGACGGTTTCGCGGAAGTCGTCCGGCGTGGTCCAGGGCTTGCCCGCGCGGCCGAGCGGCAGCAGGGTGTCGTCGGCGCCGCGCCGCGAGAAGCGGGCCTCGGGGGCGGCGACCAGGTTGTCCCACACGCCGTTCGCGTTGTCCCCGAAGGGAATCCGCCGCATGGTGTCGGTGAGGTGGCGGTAGAAGCCGGGGAAGAAGCGGAAGCCGTGCTCGCCCCACAGGTCCGGGCGGCCGTCGCGGCCGGAGTTCGGGACGGCGATGCTGCGGGCCTTGCCGCCGAGCGCGCGGCGCTCGTAGACGGTGACCTCGAAGCCGCGCTCGGCCAGTTCGTGCGCGGCGGTCAGGCCCGCCGGGCCCGCGCCCAGGACCGCGACGCTGCGGCCGGGTGCGGCCGCCGCCGGGGTCGGTCGCAGGGTGGTCGCCGACAGTGCGCCGACCGCGGCCCCCGCCGCGACGGCGCCGCGCAGCACCGACCGCCGTGCGACGGACATACGCTGTCCAGTCATTCCCTACCTCCCACGCCTGGGAGGAATCCTAGGCAGCGGGAACGGGCACCGGGTCGGTAGGGGTGATCTTTTCCGTACCCGGGGTCTCGGGTCGCGGCGCGGCGGCGGCGCGGCGGAACCGCCGGACCCGGCGCGGGGATGTCCCGGAGGTTGCTGTGAAAGCGCCCGCGATCACGATCACCGCGCCCGCCAGCGCCACCGCCGACGGGTTCTCGCCGAGGAAGAACCAGGACGCGGCGATGCCGACCACCGGCACCAGCAGCGACAGCGGGGCGACCGTGCCCGCCGGATAGCGGCTCATGAGATAGGTCCACAGGCCCGAACCGGCGATGGTGCCCAGCAGCGCGATGTACGCCAGCGCCACGAACGCGGGCCACCCGCCCGGGCCGAACGCGGCCGCGAGATCGTGCCAGCCGGTGCCCGGTCCCTCGGTGAGGGCGGACAGGGCGAACAGCGGCAGCGGCGGCACGACGGTCATCCACAGGGTCAGGTGCAGCGGGTTGACGCCGGTGGATTCGGCCGCGGCGAGCCGGGATCCGATGTTGCCGAAGGCCCAGCCCAGCCCGCCGGCCAGGGTCAGCAGCAGCGGCAGCAGGGCCGCGTGCTGCATGCGATCCCAGCCGATCACGGCCATGCCCGCCATCGCGACGGCGATGCCGAACAGCTGCACCCCGCGCAGCCGCTCGCGCAGCAGCACCGCGCCGAGCAGCACGGTGAAGGGCGCCGAGGACTGCAGCACCAGCGAGGCCAGGCCCGTCGGCATCCCCGCCCGCATGGCGCTGAACAGGAAGGCGAACTGCAGGATCCCGAACCCGGCCCCGTACAGCAGCAGCCACCGCCACCGCACCGCCGGCCGGGGCACGAACAGCAGCACCGGCACCGCGATGACAGCGAATCTCAGCCCCGCGAAGAAGAATGGCGGAAAATGATCGAGCCCGACCCGGATCGCCAGGAAGTTCAACCCCCAGAGCACCACCACCGCCAGCCCCAGCACCCGGTCCCGATTCGTCATACCGGGAATCATCCGACGACCAATAGGTAAGAACAATCGAATAATTCTGCATCAATACTGTAGTAAAACTTACCTATGCACCACCCGGATCCCCTCGCCGACGACGCCACACCCCCGCGCTCGGTCCCCCGCCCCCGCCGCATCCCGGCCTCCTCCGATCCGGCCACCGCCACTCCCCGCCCCCGCCGCGTCCCCGCCCCCGGCCGTCGCACAACAGGCACCCCCCGAGCCGCCTCCGGCCAGTCCCCCGATCCCGCCCGCCGGGTACCCCCCACGGATTCCCCCGCCACTCCGCCGACCCGGGGCACCGCCACGGTCCGCCCCCGCCGCGTCCCCACGACCCCGCCGACCGCCACCCCGATCCCCCCGAGGGCAGGCCTCCCGTCGCAGGATGCCACCGCACTCCCCTCCCCGGTAGTCGGTGACACAGGCATGGCGACCTGCTCCGGCGAAGCCCCCGAAAAGTCCGAGCCCACCGGCGTTCCACCGTCCACTCCCGCCCCGGCGTCGCCCACCGACACCCGATCGAACGAAGCCCCCGAAAGGCCCGGGCAAGAACAGGTTTCACCACCCCCCACCGGCACCGCACCGGAAGGCGAACCACTATCTCCCAGCCCCGGCAATCCCGCCGCGGCGCACATCGGTCCCCTCTCAGACGAGACTTCCGATCCGTCTGCCCACCAGCATGTTTCGGCATCGGCCGCCGACACCGATTCGATCCGTCGGCCGGTATCCCCCGGTGAAGACCGTCGCCCCGGTGCCGAGCGCGAAGGGCGTTCGGGCGCGGCCGAACACGGGGGCCCGCGTACGGGAGACAATGGGCGGGTGGCGGATTCGAGCGCGGCGGAGAGCGGCTCGGGGGCGCTCATGTCGGTGGAGCGACTGCGGGTGCTGCGGGAGCTGGCGGACCGGGGGACGGTGGCGGCGGTGGCCTCGGCGCTGTCCATGACGCCGTCGGCGGTATCGCAGCAGTTGAAGGCGCTGGCGCGGGAGGCGGGGGTGCCGCTGCTGGAGCCGGACGGGCGGCGGGTGCGGCTCACCGACGCGGGGCGTGCCCTGGTGGTGCGGGCCGACGAGGTGCTGGCGGCCGTGGAGCGCGCCGCGGCGGAGATGGCCTCGTATCGGGGATCCGCGCGCGGGCAGGTGCGGGTGGCGCTGTTCCCTTCCGGCGCAGCGCTGTTGCTGCCGCACGTGCTGACCGAGTTGGCCGCGAGCGGGGTGGAGGTGGTCGCCCGGGACGAGGACGTGCCGCCGTCGGAGGTGCCGCGCCTGCTCGCCGATTACGACGTGGTGCTGACCCACCGGGACGAGCGCTCACCCTCGGTCGGCGGGGCGCGGGTGAGTTCGCGCGTACTGATGCGCGAACCGATCGACGTGGTCGTCGGCCCCGGCCATCGCTTCGCCCGCAATGCCACGGTGATGCCCGCCGAGCTCGCCGACGAGACCTGGATCAGCGTGCGCGGCGGCTTCCCGGTCGACGACGTCCTGCGCTCCATCGCGACGGTCACCGGCGTACAACCCCGAATAGCCCAGCGCCTCAACGATTTCACCGTCATCGAGGCCCTGGTGGCCGACGGCTACGGCATAGCCCTGATGCCCCACTACGCGGTCCGCCACCCCGACCTGCTGATGCTCCGCCTGACCGGCGTCCGGGCCGCCCGCCTCTACGACCTGGCGACCCGCCCCCACGCCGAGAAACGCCCCGCCGTGGCCGCCGTCCTGTCCGCCTTCCAAGCCGCCGCCCGCACGGTAACCACCGAAACGCCCTGACCCCGAACCCCTCCGGGCACGGGTCGGCCCCGCGCTCGGCAGCGAGGCGGGGCCGGGTCGGGCGGGGTGGGTCTAGCGCGGAGGCTGCTGGCCGCGGCCTATCTGGGCGGCGTGGTAGCCGAAATCGTCGGCCACCATCGCGGCCAGTTCGAGGAGGGCGCGGCGGGTCGGTTTACTCACCAGCTCCAGGTCGATCTCGGCACCCTCGGCGAGGTGATCGTCGAAGGGCACCACCTGTACCGCGCGGGTCCGGTCCAGGAACAGCTTGCGCAGCTGATCCAGGTCCACGGTCGAGGAACCCTTGCGAGAAGCGTTGACCACCACCACGGTCCGCTCCACCAGCTTGTGGTAGCCGTGGTGGTCGAGCCAGTCCAGGGTCGCCGACGCGCTGCGCGCGCCGTCGATGGCGGGCGAGGTCACCAGCACCAGCGAGCTGGCCATATCCAGCACGCCGGACATCGCCGAGTGCATCAGACCGGTGCCGCAGTCGGTGAGGATGATGTTGTAGAACTGCTGCAGGATGCCGATGGCCTTGCGGTAGTCGGCCTCGCTGAACGCCTCCGACACCGCCGGATCCTGTTCGCTGGCAAGCACTTCGAGGCGGCTGGGCGCCTGCGAGGTATGCGCGCGAACATCGGAGTACCGGCTGATGTGGTTGTCCTCCAGCAGATTTCGCACCGTGGAGCGCGTCTGTCTCGGCACCCGGTGGGCGAGGGTGCCCAGGTCCGGGTTGGCGTCGATGGCGATGACGCGGTCACCGCGCTGGGAGGCGAACGTCGAGCCGAGCCCGACCGTGGTCGTGGTCTTGCCGACACCGCCCTTGAGCGAGAGGATCGCGATGCGGTAATCACCGCGCACCGGCTGATTCACCCGGTCCACCAGCTGGCCGTAGACGACGTCCGCCGGCGACTCACCCGGGTTGATCATGCCGCCGGATGCCTTGTGCACCGTCCGGCGCCACCCGCTGCGCGGCGCGCGCCGGGCGCGCTTGAGCAGATTCAGGTCGTTGACCGAATTGCCCTGCGGCGGTGGCTGCTGGCCGAAACCGGGCTGCTGCCCGAACCCCTGGGGCGGCTGCCCGTTCCAGCCCTGCTGCTGGAATCCCGGCGGCGGCCCCTGCGGCGGTTGCTGCTGCACCGGCGGGGGCGGCGACCAGGTGTAGATCGGCGCCCCGGACGCGTCGGCGCCCGGCCCGAACTGGCCCGGCGGCCCCGGCTGCTGACCCTGCGGCCCGAACTGCCCGCCCGGATCCGGCTGCTGCTCCGGGAACACCCGGCGCACCATGCCGTCACTGCCGATCTCCTGGCGGATCTCCCCGTACGGCGTCTCCTCACGGACCTCGCCGAACGCCTCACCCGGCGGAAAACCGCCCGGCGCACCGGGATTCGGCGGCGGCGCGAACTGCCCGGAGTCGGGCATCTGGTAGTTGCCGGTGGGCGGGAACCCCGGCTGCTGGCCGGTCGCGAACGGCCCGCCGTAGGCGCCCTGCGGCGGGAATCCGCCGGGCGCGAAGGGATTCGGGCCCTCGGGTCCCGGCGGGAAGCCACCCGGCGCACCGGGCTGCGCGAACGGCGGCACCGCACCCGCGCCCAGGTGCACGGTCTGGTCGATCGAATCCGGAACCGGTGGGAAGAACCCCGCGCCCGGCTGCTCCGCCTCGGCGGATTCGCCCGATTCCGGCGGAACCGCACCGGCGGACGCGCGTTCGTCCGGCTCGAGATCGTCGGCATCCACCGACGACCCCGGCTTCGAAGTCGAATTCTGATCGTTCGTGGTCACGTGTCCCCCATCTGCTCGACAGCTCGAACAGAGAGCTCGGCGCTAATGCAAGCACAACGCTAGCAGCTGTCCCGCCTCTCCGAATCTTCAGCGCATGGCCCGGGGCCACGGCCCGCCCCGCGTGCGAGCCCGCGGTCCGGTGCGGCCGGCGATGCGAGGCGTACCCCCGCGGGTTACCCCGATCCCGCGAAATCAACTCGCCCGGTATCGAAAAGCCCGCCCCGGCAATCGGAGCGGGCTCGTCGAGACTTCGGTGTCAGTTCGCGCGGGCCGCGCGGTTGACCGCGGAGACGACCGCGCGCAGCGAGGCGGTGGTGATGGAGGTGGCGATGCCGACGCCCCACGTGACCTTCTCGCCGATGGCGCACTCGACGTAGGCGGCGGCCTGCGCGTCGTCACCGGAGGACATGGCGTGCTCGCTGTAGTCCAGGACGCGGACCTCGTAGCCGATGGTGCCCAGCGCGTCGACGAAGGACGCGAGCGGCCCGTTGCCCTCACCCGAGATGGCCTGCTCGACGCCGTCGACCTTGACCACGGCCTCGATGTGATCGACGCCGCCGTCCAGCTCGGAGGCCGAGACCTTCTGGCGGATGCGCTCCAGCGGCAGGATCGGGGTCAGGTACTCCTCGGAGAAGACGTCCCACATCTCCTTCGGGGTGACCTCGCCGCCCTCACCGTCGGTGATCTTCTGGATCGCCTGCGAGAACTCGATCTGCAGCCGGCGCGGCAGCACCAGCCCGTGATCGGTCTTCATGATGTAGGCGACGCCGCCCTTGCCGGACTGCGAATTCACCCGGATGACAGCCTCGTACGTGCGGCCGACGTCCTTCGGGTCGATGGGCAGGTACGGAACCTCCCAGGTGATGTCGTCGACATCGGAGCCCGCGGCGTCGGCGGTGGCCTTCATCGCGTCCAGGCCCTTGTTGATGGCGTCCTGGTGCGATCCGGAGAACGCGGTGTAGACCAGGTCGCCGCCGTACGGGTGGCGCTCGGCCACGGGCAGCTGGTTGCAGTACTCGACCGTGCGGCGGATCTCGTCGATGTTGGAGAAGTCGATCTGCGGATCCACGCCGCGGCTGAACATGTTCATGCCCAGGGTCACCAGGCACACGTTGCCGGTGCGCTCGCCGTTGCCGAACAGGCAGCCCTCGATGCGATCCGCGCCGGCCTGGTAGCCCAGTTCGGCGGCGGCCACGGCGGTGCCGCGGTCGTTGTGCGGGTGCAGCGACAGCACGATGGAGTCGCGGCGCTCGAGGTTGCGGTGCATCCACTCGATGGAGTCGGCGTAGACGTTGGGCGTCGCCATCTCCACGGTCGCGGGCAGGTTGATGATGAGCGGCTTGTCCGGGGTCGGCGCGATGATCGCCGAGACCGCGTCGCAGACCTCCTTGGCGTAGCCCAGCTCGGTGCCGGTGTAGGACTCCGGGCTGTACTCGTAGCGCCAGTTGGTGTCCGGGTGCCGCTGCTCGATCTCCAGGCACAGGGTCGCGGCGTCGGTGGCGATCTTCTTCACCGCGTCGCGGTCCGCGCGGAAGACGACGCGGCGCTGCAGGATCGAGGTGGAGTTGTAGAAGTGCACGATGACGTTCGGGGCGCCGGCGCAGGCCTCGAAGGTGCGCTCGATCAGCTCGGCGCGGGCCTGGGTCAGCACCTGAATGGTGACGTCGTCCGGCACGGCGCCGTCTTCGATGATCTCGCGGACGAAGTCGAAGTCGGTCTGCGAGGCGGACGGGAAGCCGACCTCGATCTCCTTGTAGCCCATACGGACCAGCAGGTCGAACATGCGGCGCTTGCGGGCCGGGCTCATCGGGTCGATGAGCGCCTGGTTGCCGTCGCGCAGATCCACCGCACACCAGGAGGGAGCGCGATCGATGACCTTGTCCGGCCAGGTGCGGTCGGGCAGATCCACCGCCTCGACCTCTTCGGCGAACGGCCGATACCGGAACACCGGCATGGAGGAGTTCTTCTGCTTGTTCCACGCGGGCTGGTCGGCGGGCGCGGGCTTGCTCGGCGCGGTGATGGAGCGCGAGCCGGATACGAACGCATCAGCGGGTGACATAGCGATTTATCTCCGAAGTGTGGCTGGATCCCAGGTATGGGTTTAGACCGGCACGACTGGCACCCGCGACGGGAGGCCAGTCCGAATCAGACCCCGTCGCGGCGGCAAAGGAGAAGAAGTGCCCGCTGCATGATGATCAGAGTTTACAGGGCTGCAATGCGCACCCGGTAGCCGGGGAGGTACGCGCCACACCGCTGAACCTGCTTCTTCCGCTTTGCCGCATTTGCCTACCGATTTGCCGCGTTAGCGCAGAGTTCGTGGATGAAACGCATCTTGTCCAGCACCGGTTCGGCCAGTACGAAGGGGTACAGGTCGCGGTGTCCCATCGAGCGATTGACCATGTTCAGCGCCCAGGCCAGCGGCAACCACAGATCGATGATGCGGTCGAAACCCGCGCGGCCCACCTGCGGGCGTTCCAGGGTGGCGCCGGCCGGGGCGAAGCCGAAGGCCGCGGCCGTGTCCAGGGTGTCGCGGATGTGGAGATAGTGGGCGAAGGTCTCCGCCCAGTCCTCGGCCGCGTGCATGGTCGCGTACGAGGAGACGAAATTGTCCTCCCAACCCGGCGGCGGGCCGGAACGGTAGTGCCGGTCCAGGGCCTCCTGATAGTCGGCGAAGGGATCGCCGAACAGCTCCCGGGACAGCTCGAGATCGGCGTCGGCGGTGACCAGGACCGGGAAGTAGTAGTGGCCGATCTCATGCCGGAAGTGACCGAGCAGGGTGCGGTACGGCTCGTCCATGGCGACCCGCAGTTGCTCGCGGTGCACGTCGTCGCCCTCGGCCAGGTCCAGGGTGATGACCCCGTTCTCGTGGCCGGTCATGACCCGCTCGGATCCGCTGGCCAGCAGATCGAAGGCCAGGCCGAACTCGGGATCCTCGACGCGGTCGACGATCGGCAGCCCGAGTTCGGTGAGCTCGAGCACCAGGCGGCGTTTGGCGGCCTCGGCCTCGGCGAAGGCGGGCAGCCACTTGTCGTCCTGATCGGCGGGCCGGGTGCGGGTGAGGCGGCAGGATTCGCAGAGGGTGGGGCCGCCGGTGCGCGGCACCAGCCAGTTGCACTGGGCCACATGGCGGTTGTCGCAGAGCCGGAACTCCTGGGCATCGACGGTGCCGCTGGTGAAATCGCGGGCGCTGTCCCCCGCGTCGTCCGGCTCGCCGCTCGCGCGCGCGGGATCACCGTCCGCGGCGATGACCAGCAGCGCCCGTTCGGTCAATCCGAAGCCGAGCGGACTGCCGCATTGCAGGCAGAGCGAGTTCTCGAAGGCCAGTTGCTGGCCGCACTGGGGGCAGCTGAAATCACGCACGGCACGACACCTCGATCGTTCACGGGGACAGGGGGGCCACGTCCACCGACACACCGATGGTGCTCTCCTTGGCGTCGGTGTAGATGATGCCGCGGACCGGCGGAACATCCGCGTAGTCCCGGCCCCACGCCAGGGTGACGTACCGCTCGTCGGCGAACTGATTGTTGGTCGGATCGAAATCGAGCCAGCCGCCCTCGGCGCTGCCGTCCGGCAGCCACACCGCGGCCCAGGCGTGGGTGGCGTCCACCCCGACCATGCGTTCCTTGCCCGGTGGCGGATCGGTGGCGAGGTAGCCCGAGACGTAGCGCCCGGCCAGCCCGAGCGAGCGCAGGCAGGCGATACCGAGCCGGGCGAAGTCCTGGCAGACGCCGGCGCGGGCGGCGAAGACGTCGGCCACGCGGGTGCTGACGGTGGTGGAGCCGGACTCGTAGGTGAAATCGGTGAAGATGCGGGTGTTCAACTCGGTCACCGCGTCCAGCAGCGGGCGGCCGGGCGGGAAGGACTCGGCGGCGTAGGCGGCGAGTTCCGGGACGATCTCCGGCGGCACCAGATCGAGGGTGAATTCCACCGCCAGCGGGCCGTTTTCGTGCCCGGGGCGGGCCTGTTCCCACGGCTGCGCGGCGGCCGTGGCGGGCGGGCGTCGTACTTCGACGACCGATTCCCCGGTCACCTCCAGGCGGCGGTGATCGGCGGTGACGTGGAAGTAGAGCGTGGTGTTGTCGTAGACGTCCGTGCCGACCGAGCGATCCGAGGGCACCGGATCGACGCGGATATCGTGCGAAAGCAGTTGCTGGCCGGGGAATTCGCGCGGCGTCAGATAGGCGCGGCCGTAGGAACTCGTGACCACGTCGGAGTAGACGTAGACGGTGCTGTGCAGGACCCGGTAGCGGCGCGCGGCGCTCATCCGACCACCCGGGCCGATCCCCACAGCGGCTGGGTTTCGCGCGGCACCGAAAGCCGTGTGCTCTCGAAGGATTCGGAGACCTTGCGCAGGCGCAGGTGGACGCCGTCGAGCAGTTCGGCCAGTTCGGTGCGGCAGCCCTGCGCGTCGATGACCTCCAGGTCGGCCGGGTCGAGCCGGTGCAGCATGCGCTGGGCGTCGCTCAGGAGGCGTTGCGGGCGTGCGGATCCGGCCGCGGACGGCAGCGCGAGGAAGTGCGCTTCGAGGCGGGCGAGCTGATAGGCGAGCGAGCGCGGATTGCTCGCGTCGAACAGCAGCAGCGCGGCCAGTGCCGCCACCCGCACCGAATCCCGGTGGCGGCGACGGTAACTCACCGAGGACACGGTGGCCCGCAGCACCGCCTCGGTGACCACGCGCCCCACCGGGGGCGGGTAGGTGTCGGTCAGCGCGGCGGCCAGCAGCGCGCACAGCGCCAGCCCGCGTTCGATCCGGCGGCCGATGTCCAGCACCCGCCAGCCGGTGTCGCGCACCGTGGATTCGCCCTCGATCCCGGTCAGGGCCAGCAGCCCCGCGAGCGCGCGCGAATGCACCGCCGACAGCGCCGCGCCCTGATCCCCCCGCACGCCCCGGTACTCCGACAGCGCCCGGTCCACCGAACCGAGCACCATCCAGGTGTCGGGCGAGAGCTGGTCGCGCACCGCCCGGGCGGCTTTCCCGTACCGCTCCATGGCGTAGGCGACCGACCCCGGCAGGTCGCGGTCCACGGTCAGGGCGACCAGGTAGTCGTGATCGCGCCGCGAGGCGCCGGGCAGCGCGATGGGCATGGTCGGCTGGTCGGAGTACTCGCGCCGCCGCTGCTCCCGCCGGGCCGCGATGTCGTCGGCGTCCCGGTGGGCGCGCGCGGGCCGGGCCGCGCCTTGGGATTGTGATTGCCCGCCTTGGGATTGCGATTGCCCACCCTGCGATTGCGACTGTCCGCCTTGGGATTGCGACTGTGCGCCCTGCGACTGTGACTGTCCGCCTTGCGATTGCCCACCCCAGGATTGGGTCTGTCCGCCCTGCGACTGCGTCTGCCCGCCTTGGGATTGCGACTGACCGCCCTGCGACTGGGCCTGCCCGTCTTGCGATTGCGACTGAAGCTGCCGGTTGATCCAGTCCGACTGGGCCACGGTCTGTTTCGGCGCGGGCGGTGCGGTGCCGGTCATGTGCCCGAGGGCGGCGATGAGGATGGGCATCGCGTCGGCGCCTTCCATCCAGGGCCGGTAGCGGTAGTCCTGGTGCCGGTCGTGGGTGGCGCCGAGCAGACGGACGGTGGCCTCGGCGCGTTCGCCGTAGCGGCCGAGCCAGAACAGATCGTTCAGGACGCGCGGCGAGCTGACGACCTCGAGGGCCGCGACGGCCGGGGTGCGGTGTTCGCGCTCCTCGGCGACCTCGACGGCGGGCGCCGGGGTCGGGGTGGCGCGCACCCAGATGTCCTTGGCGGCGGCCTCGCCCACCATGCCCTCGGGACCGGTGCGCTGATGCAGTTGCCCGAGCCCGCCCGCCATGACCCGGTAGCCGACCCGGCCCGCCAGGGAGAACAGCCGCATCTCGACCGGAGACGCGGCCAGTGTCCCGCCGGCCGACACCGCCGGCGCCACGGCGAAGCGCGCGGGTTCCTGGCCGACCCACTTCCAGCCCTCGGCCTCGATGCGGGCGCGCCACTGCGCGCGCTGCTCGCGGGTGAGCAGGGTGCCGAACACGGTGGTCCCGTCGCGGGTGGAGCGCAGAATCAGCCGGTGCAGGTTGCCGATCAGGTAGGAGCGTTGGAGATCGTCACCGCCCCAATAGGTTTCGACACTCGGCAGCTTCAGGTCCTGATCCAGCAGCGCGCGGGACAGCCCCGGCAGGAACGCGGCCAGCGCCGGGGACTCCAGCACGCCGCTGCCCAGGGTGTTGACGACGGTGACCGCGCCCTTGCGCAGCACTTCCACCAGGCCCACCACCCCGAGCCGGGAGTCTGGCCGCAGATCCAGCGGATCGGAGAACTCGGCGTCCACGCGCCGCAGCACCACGTCGACCTGTTCGAGGGTGCCCAGCGAGCGCATCCACAGTCGCCCGTCCCGGACGACCAGATCGGCGTTCTCCACCAGCGGGAAACCCAGCACCGACGCCAGATACGCCTGATCGAAGGCGGTTTCCGACTGCGGGCCCGGACTGAGCACCACGACCGTCGGCTCGTCGTCGGCCGCGCGCGGCGCGGCTTCGATCAGCATGAGGCGCATGGCGCGCACGAAGGGCGTCAGCGGCAGCGGGCTGGCGAGTTCGAACGCTTCGGGGATGGCGGCGGACACCACGCGCCGATCGGCCAGCGCGTAGCCCGCGCCCGAGGGCGCCTGCGCCCAGTCCGCGAGCACCCGGAATCCGCCGTCGCTCCAGCGGCCGATATCGCAGGCGTGCAGGAAGAGCTGATGCCGTCCGGGCAGCGAGATACCGTGCGCGGCACGCATGTAGCCGCTGTAGCCGAACACGACCTGCGGGGGCAGCAGCCCGGAGGTGATGGTGCGGCGCGGCCCGTACACGTCGGCCAGGATCGCGTCGAGCAGCCGGGAGCGCTGCACCACACCGGCTTCCAGCCCGGCCCAGTCGTGCGCGGCGAGCAGCAGCGGGATCGGGTCGAGTCGCCAGGGCGTGGCGGCCGCGGGTTCGGTGGCCGAGCCGCCGAGCTCGGTGTAGGTGATGCCGTCGTCCTCGATGAGGCGGCGGACCCGGGCGTCGAGCCGGCTCAGGCCCGCGCCGCCCTGTTCCAGGAAATCGCTGGAGAGTTCGGCCCACAGCGGCCGCAGCCGCCCGCCGCCGTCGACCAGTTCGTCGTAGTAGCCGTCGGTGGGCAGCCCGCAGGCATCGAAGGCGCCGGTGTTCGCCGCCGCCGCACGGTATTTCGCGTACTGTTCGGCCGCCGCCGGGCTCATGGCGGCCGCACCCCAGCGGTCCCGTCCGGGCGCCGCGTCACCCGGTGGCGTCGCCTCGAGCATTGTCACCGCAAACCACTCCCGCCGGATGCCTATCGGTCGCCGGACAGACCCCACACCGTGCGCGCCCGGCGTAGGTCCAGGATCCCGGGCGCACCGATATCCGTCGCCTGTACCGCCATTTTGGCACGCAGATCGGCGATGTCGACCGGACCGGGCGTGTGCCCGGTCGGTTCGAAGCGCCGATTGCGCCGCGACTGCGCCGCGAGCGCGTTCACCGGCGGCCCCGGATAGAACATGCCGCCCGGATGCGAGACGTGGTACGTGCACCCGCCGCGGGACAGGCCCGACTCGGTGTCGACGATGTCGAAGACCAGGGGCGCGTCGACGGTGATGGTGGGGTGCAACGCGTTCGGCGGCTGCCAGGCCCGGTAGCGCACGCCCGCGACCTGCGTGTCGGCCTTGCCCGCGGGCACGAGCGGCACCGGGAAACCGTTGCAGGTGAGCAGGTATCGCCCGCGGTCTGCGCCGGTGAGAAGCACCTGCAACCGTTCCACCGACGAGTCCACGTAGCGGGCGGTGCCGGCGGCGGTGGTCTGCTCGCCCAGGGTGTTCCACGGCTCGATGGCGCCGCGCAGTTCGACTTCCATACCACCGAGTACCACCGTGCCGATGCGCGGAAAACGGAATTCGAAGAACGGATCGAGCCAGCTCATATCGAAATCGATGCCGTGCGCGCGCAGATCGGCCACGACCTCGCCGATGTCGGCCGCCAGGAAGTGCGGCAGCAGGTATCTGCCGTGCAGGTTCACCCCGTGCCGCAGCAGCGGCGCGGTGTACGGGCGTTCCCAGCAGCGCAGGACCAGCGCGCGCACCAGCAGCGATTGCACCATCGCCATGCGGAAGTGCGGCGGCATCTCGAAGCCGCGCAGTTCCACCAGCCCGAGCCGCCCGCGCGCGGAATCCGGGCTGTACAGCTTGTCGATGCAGAACTCGGCCCGATGGGTGTTGCCGGTGAGATCGGTGAGCAGGTGCCGCAGCGCGCGATCGACCACCCACGGCGCGGACAGCGCGTCCCCGGAATCGGACGCGCCCGCCGGGTGCAGGCGCGCGATCTCCGCGAACGCGATCTCGAGTTCGTAGAGCGAGTCCGGGCGGCTCTCGTCCACGCGCGGGGCCTGCGAGGTGGGGCCGATGAAGCGGCCGGAGAACAGGTAGGACAGCGCCGGATGACGCTGCCAGTAGGTGAGCAGCGAGACCAGCAGGTCCGGCCGCCGCAGCAGCGGCGAGCGCGCGGGCGTCCACCCGCCCAGCGTGATGTGGTTGCCGCCGCCGGTGCCGCCGTGCGTGCCGTCCACGTCGAACTTCTCGGTGCCGAGCCGGGCCAGGCGCGCCTGCTCGTACAGGGTGTCCAGCAGTTCGGCCTGTTCGGCGAACGATTCGGCGGGCTGCACGTTGACCTCGATGACGCCGGGATCCGGTGTGATCGACAGGGTGTGCAGGCGCGCGTCCACCGGCGGCGGGTACCCCTCCAGCACCACCGGCTCCCCCACCGTCGCCACCGCCTCCTCGACCCGGCACACCAGGTCGAAGTAGGCGTCGAGTTCGGTGACCGGGGGCAGGAAGACGAACATGCGCCCGTGCCGCACCTCCACCACGAGGGCGGTGATCGGCGCGTCGTGCGCGGGCACCACCGCCGCGTCCGGTTCCCCCGACAGCGGCCGCGTGGGCGGCGGCGCGACGGGGTCGTTCTCCACCGTCTCCGGCGGCGGATCCCAGGAGACGGATCCCAGCGGCAGTCGCAGCCCCGCCGGAGAATCCCCCTCCGTCAACACGATTCGCCCCCGCCGCAGTCGCCAGTCCGCGCTGGCCCAGCCGCCGCCGTCCGCCCGCCGGTGCAGCGGCAGCACGTAGGCCGCGGCCGCCCCCGCCGTTTCGTCCAGCCGCGCCAGCAGTTCCGCCCGCGCCGCCGCCGAGTCCCGCTCCGGCGCCAGATCTTCCGCCCCCGCGACCGGGTCTCCCCACGGGACCCGAGCCTTGGCCCCCATCCGCGCGAGCGGGTCCTCGAACGCGGGCCGGATCTGGCTCTCCGGCAACCCGAGTCCGTCGACGATGTGCGCCAGCACGGCCCGCGCGACACCCCCGGAGCCGTGCGCGACCAGCTGCTCGTCATCGACGGCGCGAGTGCCCGCCGTGCGCCCGGTCGCCGGGGATCCGTTGCCGCCCACGGCGGCAACCGGAGCCACCGCCGCCCAGGTCCCCGCGTCGGTCCGCTGCCGGTCGGTCGCACCGTCCGCGTCCACGCCCGGCCCGCTGCGCGCCACGGTCGGGCCGCCCGCCGCTGAATGACCGTCCGCCGCGGCGACACCCGCGCCCAAGGTCGTTCCGTGCGCCCCATTGAGTCGGCCGAGGTCCGATACCCGTTGTGCATCAGCACTATTGGATGTCCGCAACGCGCCGTCCGAACCCGTAGCGTTCGGCGCCCGGTCTTCTACCGCGTCCTCCGCGTCCGCGTCCTTACCGACCGCGACCGCGAGCCCGCGATCGGAAGTGTGTTGTGCCCCATCGGAGTCGATGGCCCACTTCGGTGCCGGGACTGCGGAACCGGACGCCGGATTCGCGGCCGGGTGTGGCTCACCGTGCGCGTTTGCCGCCACGGCACCGGCGGTCTCAGGCTCCGGACGGATATCCGGGCTGAACGAATCCGAGTCCTGCGCGGCCGTATCGCCGGGCGTCGCCGAGGAATTCGGACCGGCACCCGAATCCGGCTCATCCGGCGCGGTGCCGGAGTCCGCCGCGGCCGGCGAGCCAGGGACGTCCGTCGAATCCGTCGGCGCGGACTCCGGTGGCGCATCGGGTGGGAGCCAGGGGTCTATCAGCAGGTCGGGATAGTGCCAGAGGGGTTTTCCGTCGGCGCGCCAGAGCAGGGCTATGTCCCAGCGGGGCAGGGGCTCGCCGGGATACCACTTGCCCTGGCGGTACTGGACCAGGCCGGTGGGGGCGTAGATGCGGCGCAGGCGGCGGGCGAGGTCGGCGGCGCGTTCGCGTTTGTGCGGGCCGTCGGCGTCGGTGGTCCACTCGGGGCCGGTCTGGTCGTCGATCGAGACGAAGGTGGGTTCGCCGCCGACGGTCAGGCCGATCCCCGCGTCGCGCACTCGGGCATCGACCGCCGCGCCCGTGGCGGCGATGCGGTTCCATTGAATGTCGCTGTAGGGCAGCGTTACCCGGGGATCCTCGTGCACGCGGTGCACGGTGTTGGAGAACTCCAGGGTCGCGCGCACCGGATCGGTGGCCCCGGTGATGGGCGCGGAGGACACCGGATGCGGCGTCGCGGCCAGCGGGATGTGCCCCTCCCCCGCGAAGAGGCCGGAGGTGGGATCGAGCCCGACCCAGCCCGCCCCGGGCAGGTACACCTCGGTCCAGGCGTGCAGGTCGGTGAAGTCGGCGAGCGGCCCGGACGGCCCGTCCAGCGACGGCAGGTCCTGCGCCAGCTGAATGAGATAGCCGGACACGAAACGCGCGGCGAGCCCGTATTCACGCAGCACCGACACGAGCAGCCAGGCCGAATCCCGGCACGAGCCCAGCGCCGAGCGCAACGTGTGATCCGGGGTCTGCACACCGGGTTCGAGCCGGATGGTGTACCCGACGTCCTCGCGCAGCGCGTGGTTGATCGCGATCAGGAACTCGATGGTGCGCGGCCGGTCGCGGGGCGGGTTCGCGCGCACCCACTCGCGCACCAGTTCGCCTGGGCCGGAACCGGGTTCGGCCTCGTCGACGGGGCGCAGATACGCCTCCAGGTCGGCGGCCAGTTCCGGGGGATACCGGAAGGGGAAGTGCTCGGCGTACTCCTCGACGAAGAAGTCGAACGGGTTGATGGCGTCCATCTCCGCCACCAGTCCGACCACCACGGAGAGCTCACGCGCGGGTTCGTGAAAGACCAGGCGCGCCAGGAAGTTACCGAACGCGTCCTGCTGCCAGTTGACCCAGTGCGCGGCCGGATCCACCCGCATGGAATATGCCTCGATGCTGGTGCGCGTGTGCGGCGCGGGCCGCAGTCGCACCACATGCGGGTGAATCCGCACCGGGCGTTCGAAGGTGTAGGTCGTGCGATGCTCGAGGGAAACTCGAATCCCCATAATCAAGTTCACCACGCGAGAGCGGTGACACGCGGGCTTATTACCGACAGAAAGGACGACACGCGGCGACCTCCCACAGTTGCCGCGAGGGTGTGCGCACACTCGTAGGAACGATGGGAGGAGGTTTCCATGAGCACGACGACGAGCACCCCGGCGTGCCGGCTCTGCGAAGCGACCCTCGATCACTGCCACGGGACGCTGATCGCGCACGCCGACGGGTCCTTCGAATGCACCGATTGGGGCTGCGCCGCGGCCGACCGGGTGCGGCACCCCTACCTGGCCGAGTGTTCGATGGTGGCCGGTGGCTGCGAATGCGTAGTGGCGGAGGTCGATTCACACCGCGCGCCGCAGAGCCTAGCCGGCTGATCACCCGCGGCGCCCGGGCCCGATCCGGCCGCCGCGGCACGCTCGCGCCGCCTGGCTCCGGACCCCGAGGGTCCGGCAACTAGCCTGGTCAGGTGAGCTACGACCACGTATTGCTGCCCTCCGGTGCCGCCGCGACCCCCGACGCCGTCGACGCGTACCTGACCACGCAGGACGGGAAGCCCGCCGCGGACGTGGTGGCCGAGATCGCCGCCGAACTCGATCGCCGCAACGGCGAGCTGCCGGAGTCGGACGCTTTCCTGGCCGCACCGGCCGCTGACGGCACGATCGGCGCGACACTTTTCGTTTCCAGCCCCATTGACGCGGTCGGGCACGTCCGGAACCTGCTGTTCGAGCTGGCCACCCCGCACGGGTACGCCGTCTACGATCCGCAGCTGACCTGGTTGATCGATCCGGCCGATCACGTCCCGGTCGCCGTGTCGCACGGCGGAGCAGGCGAATTCCCCTATCTCACAAGCAAACTCGTGCACCAGTGGATCCCGGAGCTGAGCCCGCCGGGACCGTACCTGATCGTCGAGAGCGGGGAGCAGATCTACATCCAGACCTATCGCGGCGAGGACGGCCGGTACGAGCTCGAGTACCGCGACGGGTCACCCGAGCGGCACCTCGGGGTCCGGGTGGACGATCCCGAGACGGTGGCCGATCTGATCTGGTCTTGGACCGTCGGCGACCGCTCGCGCTTCGAGGCCCTGGACTGGCAGCGCCTGACGTTCTGAACGACGCGGGCCGGGCCCGTCACGATCACCCCGCAGAGCCCGGGACGCGAGCGCGTCCCGGGCTCGTTCCGGATGCGCGGCCTTCACCAGCCCGGATCGTGAAGATCCCGACCGAATTCCCGTCCCCGCCGAACTCGCCCATCTGGCGAACCAGCTCGTGCTGGCCGACGAAAGCTGTACTCCGGCAGGCGAGCTGAATACCGCCGCCGTTCTCGAACGCACTCGCGCCTTTCTCGCCGCCTCCGATCAGCTGCCATTCGATCTGCCCACACTGCACGCGGCTACCGATGCGCTGCACGCATTCCTGCGCGATCACGATGTCGCCGAACCGCTGATCCTGCGTCCCACAGCGGAACTCGGCGCCATTCCGGCAATCCTGGATTACGGGCCGCTGACGCTGCTCACCAATCTCGGGTTCGATATCTACGAAGGCAAGGCGCACCACACGGTTCCGTTGAGCGAGGTGACCGTCGAGAATTCGCTGGACCTGGCCTATGTGACCGCCGATACCGCGAGCCTGCTGCTCTCGCTCGGCAGCATGGTGGCCGGAATGGGAGGCGTCGGTTCGGAGATTCTGACGCCCGTCACAATTGCGCGCGCTGGCCTTCGCGCCGATGAAATACGGCTGGCCGGTTATGCGGGGCGTACTGCGCTCCATGTGCGCCGCCGAGTAACAAGCGCATCTCGATTCGGATTCCGGTACCCGCGCAATGAACGGTGCGCGGGCGCCGGAAAGCTAACATTTCGGAATATTCGCACGCGGTGCCGTCCGATTTGCTTTCGAAATCCGTCCGAGACGAGGAGAGAGCTTTGAAGCTACGCCCGAGGCCGAGCACACCGAGACTGCGTAAGAGCCTGGCCGTGCTGGTCGGTATCGCGGCCGCATTGGCCGCGGTGGTGGCATTGCACGCCACCGGGGCGGGCGCCGATGTTCCGCGCAACAGCCAGCACATGCCGTGCCCGCAGCCCGCGGCCATGCCCGCGCCGCCGGTCTGGACCTAGCCGCACGGGCTCGGACACCCCGGGAGCGACGCGGCAGCGATGCCGCGCCGCCGCAGCGTAGCGAGCCGCGCCGGATCCGCGACGCGCCCGGATCAGAGCGCGCGACGCCCGGACAGCGCCCGGCCCAGCGTGAGTTCGTCCGCGAATTCCAGATCCCCGCCCATGGGCAGGCCCGAGGCGAGCCGAGTCACGCTCAGACCCGGGAAATCGCGCAGCATGCGCACCAGATACGTCGCCGTCGCCTCACCCTCGGTATTGGGATCGGTCGCGATGATGACCTCGCTGACGTCGACGCCGTCGTCCTGATTGCCGATGCGGGTCAGCAGTTCCCGGATCCGCAGCTGATCGGGGCCGACGCCCGAGAGCGGATCCAGCGCCCCGCCCAGCACGTGGTACCGGCCGCGGAACTCGCGGGTGCGCTCGATGGCCTGGACATCCTTGGGCTCCTCGACCACGCAGATCATCGTGCGATCGCGACGCGGATCGGAGCAGATGCGGCAGCGTTCACCGTCGGAGACCGTGCCGCAGACCACGCAGAAGCGCACGCCGTCGCGCACCTTCTGCAGGGCCGCCTGCAGCCGGTCGATCTCCGGTGGTTCCACCGAGAGAAAATGAAAAGCGATGCGCTGGGCGCTCTTCGGACCGACACCGGGCAGTTTGCCCAGCTCGTCGATGAGATCCTGAACCGGACCCTCGTACACTCGGTATTCCTCTCCGCCGCTGTCCCGGCCGCGATCAGAAGCCGGGCAGCGCGCCGCCGCCGAGACCGCCGGCCAGCGGGCCGAGCCGATCCGCGGCCAGTTCCTGGGCGTTGCCCATGGCGTTGTTGATCGCGCCGATCACCAGATCCTGCAGCGTCTCCGCGTCCTCCGGATCGATGATCTTCGGGTCGATGGTCAGGGCCAGGATCTCACCGGTGGCGCGAATGCGGACGCGCACCAGGCCGCCGCCCGCCTCGCCCTCCACCTCGGCCGCCGCGATCTCCTGCTGCGCGGCCATCACGGCCTGCTGCATCTGCTGGGCCTGGGCCATCAACTGCTGGATATCGAACTCTCCACCGGGCTGCACGACGTGTCCTCTCTGCGGGGATGTGATCGGTCACCAGCCTACAAGCGGGGCCTGTTGACTCTCCCCCGGTGGGAGAGTGTTCGCTGAAGGCATGACAGCGACGGTTCCCATCGGGGAGTTCTCCCGGCTCAGCTATCTCAGCGTGAAGGCGCTGCGCTACTACCACGAGATCGAGCTGCTCGAACCGGCCGCGGTCGACCCGGGCACCGGTTACCGGTTCTACTCCACCGATCAGGTGGACCAGGCCCATCTCATCCGCCGGCTGCGCGAGCTGAACATGCCGGTGCCCGAGATCAAGGCGGTGCTCGCGGCGCCGGACCGGGCCGCCCGGGACGAGGCGCTGCGCGCGCACCTCGAGCGGATGGAGGCCGAGCTGACCCGCACCCGCGACGTGGTCGCCTCGCTGCGGACGCTGCTGCTGCCGCCCGCGAGCATTCCGCTCGAGGTCGAATATCGTTCCGTCGCAAGCTGTCCCGCCCTCGTACTGGGTGAGACGGTGGGCCGGGACGGCATCGGCGACTGGTGCGACGCCAGCTTCGGCACGCTGTATCAGGGGCTGGCGCGCGCGGAGATCGAGCCCGCCGGTCCGGCCGGAGCCACCTATGACATGGACTTTTTCGAGCAGGAGCACGGCGAGGTCATGGCGTACGTGCCGATCACCCCGGACGACCGGGCGCGCGCCGCGGCGGTGGGCCGGGTACTCGAACTGCCCGCCCGGCGTTTCGCGGTCGCCGTGCACCTGGGCCCGTTCACCGAGTTCGACCGCACCTACGGCGCGCTGGGCAGCCACGTCGCCGAACACGACACCGCGCTCGCCGAGCCGGTCCGCGAGATCTACCTGGCCGGCCCGGACGAGGCCGACGAGTCCGGCTATATCACCGAAATCTGCTGGCCCATCGGCCGGCTCTGAGCAGCACCCGAGTTCATCCGACCCGACAGGAGACCGTCATGGCCATCAAGATCGCCAACATCACCATCGACTCGCAGAACGCCGGGGAACTGGCCGCCTTCTGGGCGCAACTGCTCGACCGCACCGTCGACCCGGACGGCAACGAGCACTTCGCCACCGTCGGCCAGAGCACCGGCCACAGCCCGACGCTCATGTTCATCCACGTCCCGGACAAGAACCCGGGCAAGAACGTCGTCCACCTGGACCTGCTGTCGGACGATCTGCCCGGCGGCATCGAGCGCGCGGTCGCCCTCGGCGCCAAGCACATCGCCGATTTCGACGAGTACGGCATGCAGTGGACGACGCTGTCGGATCCGGAGGGCAACCTCTTCGACATCGCGGCGGGCTGATGGTCGCCGCGCCCCGTCCACCCGAACGACCGCCGCCCGCCCCGTATATACGGGGCGGGTCAGGAGCCTCGAAACCGGTTCCGGCCCAGGCCGATACGTACCGGTCACCGCGGCGGCGCAGCCGGACCACCGCC
>NZ_JBSFNO010000029.1:0-111848 GCF_053981095.1 Nocardia sp. NPDC003693 | reverse complement strand
GAGGCGGTGAAGCAGCGGTTCGCTCTCGAGTGTGGAGCGCGAGGCTTGTCCTCCGCAGCGGGTGTGAAGAGCTTGATTCTGTTCCTGCAGCAGACCCTGCGGCTGTCGTACGCCGAGGCCGCTGCCCGCGTTCGCAACGCTGATCTGTTGTCGACGGTGTCGGTGGGTTCGAGCAGCCGCCCGCCGAAATTGCCGCTCGTAGCTAAAGCGCAACGCGCCGGGGAGATCTCCGCCGATCATGTGAAGGCCATCCACGATGCGCTGACGCGGATCCCCGACGCCGCCGGTCCGGAAGTGAAGGATCATGCCGAGGAGCATCTGACCTCTTATGCCCGCGAGGGTGATCCGAAGGGTGTGACCAAGCTCGGAGTTCATATCCTCGCCCACGTCGACCCCGACGGGCGATTGACCGAAGACAGGGACCGTCAGCGGGTTCGGAGCGTCAAGATCGGGCATCAGGGCATCGACGGCATGTACCCGATCTCGGGATACCTCACCCCGCAGTTGGGTGCGGTCATGATCCCGATGTTCGAGAAATTCGGACGCCCCGGCATGTGCAACCCCGACGACCCCGAAAGCCCCTGGACCACCGCTGAACTCGGTCTCGACACCGAACTCGACGACGGCGACGACACCGACGACGACGCAAACGATCCCTCGTTGACCCCGGCCCAGCGTGCCCGCGCCGTCGTTCGTGCGAAGCTGCGTGCCGCTGCCAAGCGCGATCACCGCACCGCCGAGCAGCGCAACCACGACGCCCTGCTGGTGTTCTTCCGCCCCGACATGGGACCCACGAAGCTCGGATCGCATCGTGGACTGCCGGTTTCGACGATCATCACCATGAGCATCGAAGACCTGGAGAAGCGCTCCGGGGTCGCGACCACCGCGACCGGTGGGACGATGTCGATCACTCAAGCCCTCCAGGTCGCCAGGAATTCGACCCCGTATCTGGTGGTGCTCGATCGCAACGGCCGCCCGCTGCACCTGTCGCGAGGTCAGCGTCTCGCGAACCCGGCCCAGCGGTTGGCGCTGACCGCCACCGAACGTGGGTGCACGCGCCCGGGATGCGATGCGCCAGCGAGCCGCTCGGCCGTGCACCACATCCGAGAATGGGCTGCTGGTGGCGAAACGGACATCGAGAACCTGACCTTGGCGTGCGATGCCTGCCACGCACAGATCAACACCGGCCCGAACGGCTGGGAAACGGTTGTGATGGGCGATGATTCGGAGAATCCGGGCAAAACGGGATGGATTCCTCCACCACACATCGACCCAAGTCGCAGGCCGCGTGTGAATTTCCGTCATCATCCCCAGTTTCCGGGTATTCCCGCGCGATGGCGCTGTTAGACACCCCAGCCCCCGGGATATCGAGTCTCACCGCCGTTTCCACTTTGCCTCTTCGGCTTTCCCATGCCGAAGGGGCTCCTCGTGCGCCCAAGCATGTGGCCCGCTCTTCCCACCCGTTCGGCCGGTGCGTCCCCACGCATCAGTGTTCACGCCCGTGGCCGACGTAGCCCAACCCCCGCACCCACCCTGCATCTTCCAGCGGGGTTCGGGAGAGCAGGCAAAACAGATGCGGCAGTGCTGGTCACTTCGCCTGCCGTACCCAGCCTATGGCTCCCCAGCCGGGAGCGCCTTCGTCCTTCCAGCCGGGCTGGCTGGCCGTGAGGACCTTTTCGAGATCTACAGACAAAGACTCGTCCTCAGCACAACAGGGTGATGTCTCTGGTGGTGATTGTCGTGTCCGGCCCGGGGTTGGGAACTCGGCTACGCATCCGAGGGCTTCGATCCCGTTGATCGGCCCGGGAGGTCTGGAACCGCAGTCGAGGCACCCAACCGGCTCCGGCTGGTACTCCGTTTTCTAGTCGTCTTTCCTGCGGTAGGGCTCTCTACCGCCATCGAGGCTCCCAATCCGCCCCCGCCGGTACTCCGTAATCTAGGCATCTTTGCCCCCGGTAGGGCATCCAACCGCCGTCGAGGCACCCAACCCACCCCGGCCGGCACTCCGTGTTCGGCATCTCTTCTCCGGCAGGGCACTCGACCGCGATCAACCCGCACCCGATTGTCCCGACGAAGATCAAGTGCGCGAGTAGCTCCAAGATTCGGTACCACCGACCCCGCGCTACTTCGAAACGCGACCTAGTTGTTGGCCCGCTGAATAGCCCGCCGAACCAATCCGCGAATGCCCGGAAGCTGGATAGCGCGCAGCATCAAATCGCCCGCCACCACGTGCGCACGTGTGGGTGGAGCGAATCGGCCGATTCCCCTACGCGCCAGCGCCTGTCGCTTCTTCACCTCCGGCCGCAGCTCCGTCTCCCAGGCATCAAGAGCGGCGGGAATGTCGTCGCTGTGCGCCGTCAGCGCGTCAGCGAGCCGGTCGGCGCCGTCGAGGGCGAGAGCGGCGCCGTAGCCGGCGAATACCGTTACGCACCAAGCCGAGTCGCCGAGCAGGACGACTCGGCCCTGGCTCCAGCGGTCCATGACGATCTGGCCGACTGAATCGAAGTAGGCGGCACCGGGATCGGCGTCGAGTTGCCGAAGTGCCTCGGCGACACCGCCGCCGAGGTCGCCGAATGCTCCGGTGAGTGCGGTCGCGGCGCCGAGGGCGAGTTCGGCGCCGGGGGTGGGGCAGCGGTAGGCGAAGAATGCCGAGGACCTGTCCGGTCCCGTGTGCATGACGGCGGCCGTGCGCCCGGGACCGATGTAGGTGGTGCCGAAACCATCGGGCAGATCGGCAGGGGGTGTTGCCAGCGGGAACGCGCCGACCATGTGGCCCAGATCGACGAAATACTCCGACTCGGAGCCGAATACGAGTTCGCGGACTCGGGAGTGCACGCCGTCGGCGCCGATCAGGAGTTCGGCGTTGAGCCGGGTGCCGTCGCCGAGCGTGATCTCGACGTCCCCGGGGGTCTGGGCGATGGACCGTACCGTGGCTCCGAAGCGGAATTCGGCGAATTCGGCGACGGCGTCGTACAGCGCTGATTCCAGGTCGCCGCGGAAAACGCTCACAGCTCGGGTTCCGACGGCGGCTTCGGTGACCGCGGCGGGAATTCGGAGTTTCTCCCGGCCGTCGGCGTGGACGAGGATCGAGGTGAAGAATCCGATGTCCCGCGGTGCCAATGCCGGGATCAGTCCGAGGCGTTCGGCCGCGTCGTATCCGGGTCCATGCAGATTCATCAGGTAGCCGCTGCTGCGCCGGCCCGGGGCCTGTTCGATCACGACGACGTCCCAGCCCTGCCGATGCAATCCCAGGGCAGCGGCCAGGCCGGCGATTCCGGCGCCGACGATCGTTGCGCGCCTACGTGATTCGGCGGCTCGGGGTCTGGTGGGTTCGAAGGCTTCCAATGCGAACTCCTCGGCTCGATGTGCTGTCGGCGACATTCACTCGCGAACTGTCGCCGTGCGTCAACTAGTAGTTGACGAAGGACGATGCGTCAACTACTAGTTGACTAGTGAGTGAGGGAGATGCACCGCGATGGCTGCGGTCTATCCAAGAGGTCGCCGGGCCGTCCATCCCGGGCTGATCGGCGATGTTCCGGGCCTCGGAGGTGGCTGGTGGTGTCGCGGCCATGATGAAGATTTCGGTGCGGGACGCTCTCCTGGGCTCGGTCGAGATTTTCTGGGCAGCAGTAACGTTCGAGTGGACGTGGTCCGGTGTGGATGTGCCGAGGTTCGTGGCAGTCGGTGCGTGAATACGATGGACTCGGCCGCATTGGTCCTGGCGGGGGAGCAAATGGGGGTTGTATGAAACCCAGTGCCGCAGAAGTGATTGCGGACGGCGGCTGGAGTCCGCTGCACGCGCGGGTGCTGTTCGTCGCTGGGAACGGGGTCAGCGCGTTAGCGATCATCGATAGCAATGGCGATGGCCGCGAGATCACTGCGGAGCGATTCTGGCGTCACGAGGATGGGCGTTGGCGTAGCGGCCACAGTTCCGGTGGGGTGGCCAGCACGCCGTCGTCCGAGCCAATTGGGATTCAGAGGGACGACCGGGGTGTCAGCTGTGCATTTGGCCGTGCTGAACGACCGGGGCCGGTTGTTGTCGAGATCGGCGGCCGGGAAGTCGAAGCCATTGCGGGCGATGGCGGTTGGTGGTGTTGGCTGCGGCCTGTAGTTGCGTCGGAATAGATCGAGGGCCGGTCGCGGGCAGCCAGGTGGGTATCGACCGCTAATCGGCGGGCGAAGCGGCCTGCGCGTCGTTGACGGCGTTGGCGTGGTCGATCTCGGCCATATGGTCCTCGGCCCAGGTACGCAGCGCGGCCAGGGGAGTCTCCAGGGACAGGCCCAGCGCGGTGAGGCGATAGTGCACGCGCGGTGGGACGGTCGGCTCGACGCGCCGGGTGACCAGGCCGTCTCGGACCAGGCTGTGCAGGGTTACCGACAGCATCTTCTGGGATACGCCCGGCATGCGGCGCCGGAGGTCGGCGAAACGGACCTCGCCGGGAGCGGCCTCGGCAAGGACCTTCACCGCCATGGACGTCCATTTCGTGCCGAGGCGATCCAGCAATTGGCGTGTGGGGCATTGGGAATCGAACAGGTCGCCGCGCGCCGGCGGGGTCGTTCCGGTTGGTCGGGTGGTCACCTGGACCTCACCACCTGTACTGAAAGTGCCTTCTTGGCTGTGTTCCGGTTGTTACCTACGGTTTGCTGGTAACCAATCGTAACCATCTGGAGGTCCCATGGCTCACCCGGCATCGATGGCTGCCGCCTCGGTCGAGTTGCACCGGATAGCCACCAACGGCATCCACGCGAACGTCGCCGTTGCCGGGTCGGGCCCGGCACTCGTTCTGCTGCACGGTTTTCCGCATACCTGGCGACTGTGGAGCGAGGTCATCGGCCCGCTGTCCGAGCGCTACCGGGTCATCGCCCCGGATATGCGCGGGTTCGGCGCCACCAGCCGGGCAGCGGACGGGTACGACGCAGAAACGCTGGCCGCCGACGTCACCGGGATCCTCGATGCTCTGGGCGAACCCACCGCGATGGTGGTCGCGATCGACGCGGGAACCCCGGTCGCGGTCCTGCTGGCCCTGCGCCATCCCGATCGCGTGCGCAGGCTGGTGGTCATGGAGGCCCTGCTCGGCAGGCTCCCGGGCGCCGAGAAGTTCCTGGCCGCCGGCCCGCCGTGGTGGTTCGGCTTCCACTCCGTACCCGGCCTGGCCGAGACCGTTCTGCTCGGCAACGAGGCCCGCTATATCGACTGGTTCCTCACCACCGGCACCCGCGGCCAGGGTGTGCGAACGGATATCCGCGAGGCGTTCGTCGACGCTTTCACCGGCACCGAGGCCCTGCGCTGCGCGTTCTCCTACTACCGCGCGCTCCCGACCAGCGCTCGCCAGCTCGAGGAAGCCGTGACGACCACCCGCCTCACAGTGCCCACCTTGGTGATCGGCTCCCACCCGGTCGGCGATGCCGTGGAACGCCAGCTCCGCCCCATCACCGACACCCTCGAAGGGCGCCTCATCCCGGATTGCGGTCACATCATCCCGCTGGACAGGCCACGCGAGCTGCTCGCACTGATATCACCTTTCCTTGCCGCCCAGCCCGGAGATGTGCGAGAGCAGAATTGGGGCTGCTGAAATCGGTGAGTCAGATGATTCGGTCGGCGCGCTCTACTGGGACCTCGCCTGGGCGCCCGTGCATTTGGTCGCCGTACGCATCGGCGGCATCGGCTTGATCGAACACCCGGGTCCCGGGATGCCAGAGAATCCAGCCGTCCCCTGATCAGTGTGTCCTGGCGCTGCGCGGCGCAGCACGCGCCGGTGGCGGTGAACAAGTGCTGTGCGAAATCGGTTGACTCCGAATGGTATATGCGTGCACGCCGGCCCTGTGTGGATTCGACGCCCGCGATAATTCGATTGCAGGTTCAGCCGGTTGCTGCGAATCTTGTTTCACCGCAAACCCGACGGGGCGGCGGGAAAGGAAAGTTCCGGCCTGTGGAGGTCAGCCGGTCTTGAAAACCGGATGCGGGCATAGTGTCCCGGGGGTTCGACTCCTCAACTTTCCGCTGTGTTCCTTCAGGAATGCAATCGATAGCGGTGTGGCGCAGTTAGGTTAGCGCAACGGGCTCATAACCCGTAGGTCGTCGGTTCGAATCCGACCGCCGCTTCCAATTTCAAACCCGCCCATATATTTCGGGCGGGCAACGGTCCGTAGCTCAGTTGGCAGAGCGCTTGGTTGAAGCCCAGGAGGCCGCAGGTTCGAATCCTGCCGGATCGGCGAGCGGCAGCACGCGATGGTGCCGCATGCCCCTATAGCTCAGTTGGTAGCAGCAGCCGCCTCTTAAGCGGCGGGTCCCAGGTTCGAGCCCTGGTGGGGGTACGTCACGGCCGTGTCGCCGACCGATCCGTCCGCCCACACCGGCTCCCATGAGCCGTCGGCGAATTGGATCCAGCCTCGCGGGCGCGTGAACTCGAAGTGTTCGAGCGCGGAATAGTCGTTGCCTTCGCCGTCGGTGATCACGCCGCATCGCCTCCGAGGTTCGGCTCGCGGAAGTCGCTGTAGGCCGATGCTCGGATCAGGGACTCACCCAGATACGTGATACGCCAGCCTGCGGGACTTCGCTGGGTGCTGCGGGCCAGTCCCGATACGGCAAGTGCTTTGACCGCCGAGCCGGTGCTGGATCTGGTGAAACCGGTTTTCTCGCACAACTGTCGGATCGTAAGCGTTCGTGCGGGTTCAACTGTGGCCAGTGCCGCGAGCACTGTGGCCTGCGTCTCGGTGAGTGGCATCGGTGCCCCTGTCGTCGCTGTGAAGAACTCGGGGATGGAGTGATCACGCCGGCCACGCGCGGTCGAGATCGACGGTACGAAGAGGCTTGTATCCAGCACAACAAGTTTGCAAGGACTTGCAAAAAACCTGTTGTTCAGCAACGGAAATGGCCTATCCGTAGGACCCTGTAGTGAGGGCGGTGCAAACTGCGACACGCAAGTCACGGGAGGCAAGATCATGGGCTTTCGAGTACTTGGCAAGACCGGCTCGGGCAAGGAGGGGTGTCCTGCACTCTGCGCGACGGATGAGGGCAGCTACCTGCTGGTGGGGTGGAAGACTGGAAGTCCCGAAACCATCGAAATTCCCCATGCCCTGCTCGGATTCGCGGAGCCGCGAACGTTCGTGGGAGCGACGATGGTCGACACGGGGCGGGGTACGTTCACGCTCACCGGTCGGCCGGTGACCGATCTCCCGACCGTTGCGCGACTCGACATGGAAGACTACGAAACAGCGATCGAGGTGCCGAAATCGGAAAGGACGTTCTTCGGTGAAGTTCCTGCCCACGACTGAACTGCTCAGCGCGGCGCGGCACAGCATCTTTCACCTGGAAGTGCGTGACTCGTACGGAGTCGAGTCCGAGGACGAACCACTGCAGTGCTTCTTACGTGGGGAGCAGTTCGATCTCAGGGCTTGGTTCCAGGACTGGTACGACTTCGTTCAGGACAGAGTTGCGCACGGTGTCTCGGTGTCGCGGATCAGGGTTGTGACAACACCGCACAGCGACTACCAGCGCTGGTTGTTGGAGCTGACCGCGCTGAACACGGAAGCGGGCGAAGACATCCGATACCTGCCTCGCCATCTCGCAGGGCAGGTGCCGCCCGATGACTGGTGGCTCGTCGATGACGAGACCGTGGTGTTCAACCTGTCCGACTGTGAAGGCAGGGCAGTAGGCGGTTCCGCGGTGACCACCGACCCGGCAATCGCGGCCTACTGCAGGGGTATTCGCGACCGCCTGTGGCCGTTGACGACACCGTTCGACGAGTACTGCCGGGTGACCACACGTCAGTGACGAACCCGATCGAGGAGGGCCGTGCGGCTCTCGGCAAGCGGCTTCGAGAGATTCGGCGTCGTGCAGGGGTGTCCGGCCGGGAGCTCGCCCGCCTCTCCAAATGGCATGAGAGCAAGGTCAGTAAGATCGAGTACGGCGTGATCCGCCCGTCCGACGCCGATCTGCGGGCCTACTGCCGTCATACCGGCGCAGGCGACCAGTTGGACGATCTCCTCGCGACCCTGCACAACGTCGACTCGGCATACGTCGAGTGGCGGCAAGCGCTGGGAACGGGGATGAGACGCCGCCAGCAGCACACCCTCAGGCTTGAGGCGCAGGCGACGCTGATTCGCAATTGGGAACCGGCGATCGTGTCGGGTCTACTGCAGACGGCCGATTACGCGTCCGCGATCATGCGGAACATCATCGACTTCTACGAGATTCCGGACGACCTGGATGTGGCCGTCTCGAAACGGATGGAACGCCAACGGATTCTCTACGCCCAGGGGAAGAGATTCCACTTCCTCATGGCCGAACAAGCGCTCTACACCAGCTTCGGTGAGCAGCAGGTCATGCTGGGTCAGCTCGATCGGCTCTACTCGCTGATCGGGATGCCGCGTGTGACGCTGGGCATCGTTCCACGCGCCGCGGAGGGCCGGGTGGTCGTCGAGAACTTCTTCATGTTCGATGACCGCCTGGTCAAGGTCGAGGGGCACACAGCGAGCATCACCATCACTCAGCCTCGGGAAATCGCCCTGTACGGCAGAGCGTTCGACGTCTTGGCAAGGCAGTCCCTCACCGGCGACGCAGCCCGCACCGTGATCCGAACGGCCATCGAAGTCCGTCGAGGGGGCTCGAACAGCCCGCCGCACCCGCGAGCCCCAGGGCCGACCGCTGGGTGACCGGACGGCGAAATTCATTCCGTAGATGCCTGCGAACGGTTTCCCGGTGACCGACCCCGCGGCGCTCGCTCAGGGACACGCCGGACCATGAGATGAGCATCGAAATACCTGTAGGAAGGAGATTCGCAGGGATGCTGCTGCACCACGGTGAGGACGCGATTCGACTGTTCCGTAGGGGGTGGTCCGTAGCGGTTCATCTCGAACTGCAGGACGCCTACAGCACCCCGGAGGAGGATGAACCGTTCCGCGTCTTCCTGGCGGGCGAACCCGACGACTACGCGTGGTTCGCCGACTGGTCGAACGTCGTGCGCGAGGCGACGGCGGCCGGGAAGATCGTGCGGCGCGTCCGGGTCGTCACCGAACCGCACACCGACTACACTCGGTTCGCGCTGCACATCGCACGCCTCAATGCCCTGGCTGGCGAAGAGATTCGGTACGTTCCAAGGCATCTGGTCGATCCTGCATTGCTCGGTGGCGACGACTGGTGGATCTTCGATGACGACCTGGTCGCGTTCAGTGTCTTCACCCCGACCGGGGCAGGGGCCGGATTGGCCACCACCACCGACCCGGTGATTACCGCTCATATTCGATCGATTCGAGATCGAATCTGGCAGTCGGCGATTCCGTACGCCGACTACGTCGTACCTGCTGCCGGTCGATGACCGATCCGGGACAGGCGGTCAGGCAAGCGCAGGCGTGCGCGCTGACGGGCGGACCTGGACGGCGGCGACGGTGAATCGGACGACACCGACAAATGTTAGGAGGCCGGGCGGTCCCGCGCGAGGCCGATGCGACTGGCGGTCGGCGCCCGCGCGCCCCGCCGCGCCCCACGGGAACAGCCACTGGCCAGGGTGCGTGTCCTGGACCACAGTGCCCACTGGGCGGCGCGTCGTCGCGGGTACTGTCCCGACCGTCGCATCATGCTGAGTCATCACCATGGCAGACACCCCGAACGAGCCCCGGACCGACGCAGACCGGTCCGGGGCTCGATCGGTGCCCGGGCCGGGCGATTCGCCGCAGCCGGTTACATCTGCCGGAGGATGGTCGGCTGTCGGAAAGCACTGTGGAAGAACGCATTCGGACGAGATTCCTGGCTTGCCCATGCACGCCCCCGCCGACCCGATCCGCGTGAATCGCGACACGGTTGTTGGTGGATCCTGCGGATTTCGCTATATTCGCCACGCAGCTGGTTCGCCGGCGGCGGAGTCGAGGAGCCCCTGACCCGTCCGTTGGCGTCGAAGTCCAGGGCGTGTTCGCGCGCCGGGGACGAGAGGGAACCCGGTGAGAATCCGGGACTGTCCCGCAGCGGTGAGTGGGAACGACAGCCGTCACCCGCACTGGGCGCATGAATCATGCCTGGGAAGCGACGGTCAGTAGGACCAGCCCCGGGCCCGAGCGCCGGGGGCCGACCCTTTCCCGGGTCGATGCCCACGAGTCCGAAGACCTGCCCGTTGCGCCGGATACGCCGTATCCGGCGGTCGTCGCCTCGTGGATTGGGCGTTACGCCGAGTGGAACCCGGGCACGGGATCGATGCTTCCAGGGCTCCATTGGTGTGCGTTCCGTATGGGTGGCGGTCATCTGCTGCTGACCTCTGGAGTTCATCAATGTCGAACCCGCACAACACCTTTACCGCCACCGTGCTGGGGCTCCCGCGCATCGGGCCCAATCGCGAGCTCAAGCGCGCGATCGAGGGCTACTGGGCCGGACGCCAGGACGCCGCGAGCCTGCACGCCGTCGCCGCCGACCTGCGCACCGCCCAGCTGACCGCCGCGCGGGACGCCGGTCTGGACTCGGTGCCGGTGGGCACCTTCTCCTACTACGACCAGGTGCTCGACACCGCCGTGCTGCTGGGCGCGCTGCCCGAGCGGGTGGCCGGCATCGCCGACGAGCTGGACCGCTACTTCGCGGCCGCGCGCGGCAACGCCGAGGTGCAGCCGCTGGAGATGACCAAGTGGTTCGACACCAACTACCACTACCTGGTGCCCGAGCTGTCGGCGACCACCCAGTTCGCGCTGAACCCGGCCAAGCCGCTCGCGGAGCTGAAAGAGGCGCTGGCGCTGGGTGTTCCGGCCCGCCCGGTCGTGGTCGGCCCGATCACCTTCCTCAAGCTCGCCAAGTCCCTCGACGGCAGTGACCTGCTGGACCGGCTGGCCGATCTGCTGCCGCTCTACGAGCAGCTCCTGGGTCAGCTCGCCGAGGCCGGCGCGCAGTGGGTGCAGATCGACGAGCCGTCGCTGGTCACCGATCTGACCGAGGCCGAACTCGCGGCGGTCCGCAGCACCTACCAGCGGCTGTCCGAGCTGTCGGCGCGCCCGGCCATCCTGGTGGCGGCCTACTTCGGTCGCCTGGGTGCGGCCCTGCCCGCGCTGGCCGAGACCGGTGTCGAGGGCATCGCCGTCGACCTGGTCGCCGGTGGCGATGCGGACGTGGCCGCCGCCGAGGCGATCACCGGCAAGCTGATCGTGGCGGGCGTCGTCGACGGCCACAACATCTGGCGGGTCGATCCCGATCACGCGCTGCCCCGCCTGAGCGCGTTGCGCGCGGCCGGTGTCCAGGTGGCCGTGTCGAGCTCGTGCTCGCTGCTGCACGTGCCCTACAGCCTCGCGCCCGAGACCGACCTGGACGCGCGCCTGCGCTCCTGGCTGGCGTTCGGCGAGGAGAAGATCGCCGAGATCCGCGTCCTGGCAACGGCTCTCACCGAGGGTGAGGCCGCGGTCGCCGACGAGCTCGCGATCGCCCGCGCCGCGGTCGCCGACCGCAAGGCCGATCCGCGCCTGCGCGTGGAGTCGGTGCGGTCGCGCCTGACCGAGCTGACCTCCGATGCCATCCGCCGCACCCCGGCCGACGAGCGCCGTGTGCTGCAGCAGGAGCGCCTGAACCTGCCGCTGCTGCCGACCACCACGATCGGCTCGTTCCCGCAGACCTCCCGGATCCGGGTGGCGCGCGCCGAACTGCGCAAGGGCACGATCGATCAGGCCGAGTACGACAACCGGATGCGCGCGGAGATCGCCGAGGTCATCGCGCTGCAGGAGGAGATCGGCCTCGACGTGCTGGTGCACGGCGAGCCCGAGCGCAACGACATGGTGCAGTACTTCGCCGAGCAGCTCGACGGGTACGCCGCGACCGTGAACGGCTGGGTGCAGTCCTACGGCACCCGCTGCGTGCGCCCGCCGATCGTCTACGGCGACGTGGTGCGCCCGGCGGTCATGACCGTGGAGTGGTCCACCTACGCGCAGTCGCTGACCACCAAGCCGGTCAAGGGCATGCTGACCGGTCCGGTCACCATCCTGGCGTGGTCGTTCGTGCGTGACGACCAGCCGCGCTCGGAGACCGCGCGGCAGATCGCCCTGGCCATCCGGGACGAGACGGTCGATCTCGAGGCCGCCGGTATCGCGGTGATCCAGGTCGACGAGCCCGCGCTGCGCGAGCTGCTGCCGCTGCGCAAGGCCGATCAGGCCGCGTACCTGGAGTGGGCGGTGGACGCGTTCCGCCTGGCCACCTCTGGCGTCGCCGACGCCACCCAGGTGCACACCCACCTGTGCTACTCGGAGTTCGGCGAGATCATCGGCGCCATCGCGGGATTGGACGCCGACGTCACCTCGATCGAGGCCGCGCGCTCGCACATGGAGGTCCTGGACGACCTCAACGCCGCGGGCTTCGACCTCGGTGTCGGCCCGGGCGTGTACGACATCCACTCCCCGCGCGTGCCGAGCGCCCAGGAGATCGAGCAGTCCCTCGCGCTGGCGCTGAAAGCCGTTCCGGCCGAGCGTCTCTGGGCGAATCCGGACTGCGGTCTCAAGACGCGCGGCAACGACGAGGTGATCGCCTCGCTGCGCAACCTGGTGACCGCGGTCAACGCGCTGCGCTGAGGCGAACATGTACTCCATCCCAGGACGGGCCCATCTCACGACCGGACCGTCCGGTGGCACGTCCGCCAGGGCGACCGGTGCCGGATCGGTCGTCGACAGCCTGCGCATTCACGGGCGGGCCCGGGTGCCGTTCTCGGTGGAGTTCAATCCGCCGCGCGACGCGGTCGGTGAGGCCCGATTGTGGCGCGCCGTACGGCAATTCGAGCGGATGCACCCGGCGTTCGTCTCCATGACCTACGGCGCGGGCGGTTCGACCAAGGACCGCACCGCGCGCATCACCGGGCAACTCGCCTCGGAGACGACGCTGCTGCCGGTCGCGCACCTGACCGCGGTCGGGCACAGCATCGGCGAATTGCGCGCCCTGATCGGGTCCTACGCCGACTGCGGGATTCGCAACGTTCTGGTGCTGCGCGGCGATCCGCCCGGTGATCCGCTGGGAGCGTGGTCCCGGCACCCGGACGGGGTCGAGTACGCCGACGAGCTCGTGCGGATCGTGCGGGACCTCGGCGATTTCCACGTGGGGGTGGCCTCGTTCCCCGAGGGCCACCACCGCTCACCGGACCTCGACTCCGATACCGCGTTCCTGGCGGCGAAACTGCATGCGGGAGCGGACTATTCGATCACCCAGATGTTCTTCGACGTCGAGCACTATCTGCGGCTACGGGATCGGGTGGCCGCGCACTGCCCGATCGAGGGCGCGAAACCGATCATTCCCGAGCTGATGCCGATCACCTCGCTGCGCACGGTGAAACGCGCGGTCGAACTGTCGGGCCGCGAGCTCCCCGCCGCCGTGCTCGACCGGCTGCGGCGCGCGGCGGGCGATGGCCCGGAAGAAGATCGGGCCGCGGTGCGCGCGGCCGGGATCGAGATCGCGACCGAGATGGGGGAGCGGCTCATCGCCGAGGGCGCCCCGTGCCTGCATTTCATCACCCTGAATTTCGCCAAGGCGACCACCGAGGTGCTGACCAATCTCGGCTACGAGGTGACCGCGGCGCCGTTGAGCGCCTGAGCCGCGGTGTGCCACGCGGCGCAGCGAAAACGCTTCGTGAGTATGCCCACATGTCCGTTTTGTGGCGATTCTGTGGGGCGTAGGCAGAATGGCGTCATGCCGCATTCCAATCCGATCGCCGCGTGGAAGTCACTGCGCGAAGGTAACGACCGCTTTGTCAACGGCACTCCGCAGCACCCCGGCCAGGGGGCCGCGGCGCGCGCCGAACTGACCGGCGGACAGCATCCCTCGGCAATTCTGTTCGGCTGCGGGGACTCTCGCGTGGCCGCCGAGATCATCTTCGACCGCGGGCTCGGCGACATGTTCGTCGTGCGCACCGCCGGGCACGTGGTGGACTCCTCGGTCCTGGGATCCATCGAGTACGGCGTCGCCGTACTGAACGTGCCGCTCATCGTCGTGCTGGGCCACGACTCCTGCGGTGCGGTCCGCGCCACCATCGACGCGCTCGACACCGGCGCGGTGCCGGGCGGATTCATTCGCAGCGTCGTCGAGCGGGTCACCCCGTCGATCCTGCTCGGCCGCCGCGACGGCCTGAGCACCGTCGACGAACTCGAGGCCCGCCACGTCGAGGAGACCGCGCTGCTGCTCACCCAGCGCTCGACCACGATCGCCGAGCGCATCGCCGCCGGCCAACTCGCGATCGCGTGTGTCACCTACAACCTGGCGGACGGCCGGGCGGCGCTGCAGCGCGTGATCGGCAACGTCGGGGAAGCCGAAGTGTTCGAGGCGCTCGAAGCGCACACGGCGTAACCAACACCGGCTCGGGACGGACGCGCGTCCGTCCCGAGCCGAGACTCACCACCAGTACCTCGCCACTTCCCAGCTCTGCAGCGTGCCCGGGGTATCGCAGTGCGCCCAGGACTGCTGGCCGCCCCAGACCACCGGGCCGCGGCGTTCGTAGGTGGCCCAGCTGCTGCCGAACCAGCCCCACCAGTAACGGCATTCGATACGCACCTGGTGACCGGTCCAGCCGTCGCACATCGAGTACGCCGCGCTGTTGTTCACCGGATAGGCCGCGCATCCCGGCTGCCACGGCTGCGCCTGCGCGGGGACCGCGCCCAACGCCGCGCCCGCGCCCACGAGGACCGCGGCCGACGTGCTCACGAGCAATTTCCTGCCGAGCGTATTCATCACAGACTCCCATCAGCGTGGGGCATATCGTCCCGACCCTGACGGGGGCCTCGCGCTTCTCGAACTCCGGCGGTGCGGCCGTCGATGCACCGAACCACCCTTGCGTGATATTCGTCATATTTTCGCGCGTTCGCGTTACAGCGCGCTCTTCTCGCCGCATCCGCCGAAATCGCCTCCCTCAGCGGGGCTCGACCGTTTCGGGGCCGTCCGCCCGTAGCCTGGGCGACAGGCGCGAATCCGGACGATCAGGACGTCACGGGCGCTCGGTGTCGGCACGCTTCACGAACGCGAGGGGACGACGGGAATGCAGCAGGGCGACGGTGAACGGGCGGGGAGCAGGGCGGTTCGGCTCGAAATGTTCGGCGGGCCCGAGGTTCTCACTGTGCGGGAGGTGGCCGAGCCGCAGGCGGGGCCGGGGCAGATCCGGGTCCGGGTCGCCGCGGCCGGGCTGAATCCCATGGACCGGTACATGACCGCGGACGACGCGACCGCGGCCCGGTTCGGGCTGAGTCTGCCCGCGGGATTCGGGACCGACTACGCGGGCGTCGTCGACCGGGTCGGGGCGGGCGTGCGTGGATTCGCGGTGGGGGACAGGGTGTTCGGGACCGCGTTGTCGCGGGCCGTCGCCGACTTCGTGGTGGTGGACGCGCGGGGCACCATCGTGAGCGGCGTCGCCCACCACACCCCGGACGGGGTCGACGACCACACGGCCGCCACGCTGCCGATCGCGGGTGGTACCGCCGCGGCCGCACTCCAGGCCCTGCGCCTCGGGCCGCAGGACACGGTGCTGATCGGCGGTGCGGACGGCGGGGTCGGGGTGTTCGCGGTGCAGCTCGCGCGTATCGCGGGGGCACGCGTCATCGGGACCGGGTCCGCCGCGTCGGCGGAGTACCTGCGCGAGCTCGGCGCCGAACCGGTGGTCCACGGTGCGGGGCTGGCCGACCGGGTGCGCGAGCTCGGCGGGGAGCCCGTCACCGCGGCGCTCGACCTGGACGGTGTGGACGCCGCCCGCGAGCTGGGGGTTCCCGACGACCGCGTGTGCGCCGTCGCCGCCGTGGTCGACGGGGTGCTCGCCGCCAACGGGGCCACGGCCGGTCCCGCCGCCCTGGTGAACATCGCGCGACTCATCGCCCGCGGCCGGATGCGCGTGCCCATCGCCGCGACCTTCCCCGTCGACGAGATCAGGGCGGCGGTCGAACTCCAGGCGGAACGGGACGTGCGCGGCAAGGTCGTGATCGAACTCTGAACCGGGCGCTACGGTGAATCGGTTGCGCCGTATTCCCCTCTATTCCAGGACAATTCATGAGCGAACCAGCGATGCCGGACCTGTATGCCGCAGCCCAGGCCCTGATCGCGGGACCGGCGGCCGCGCCGCGACCCGCCCGCGACGCGATCAATCAGCCGATGATCAACAACTGGGTCGAGGCGCTGGGTGACGCCAACCCGATCCACGTCGATCCCGCCGCCGCCCGCGCCGCCGGACACGCCGCGGTGGTCGCGCCGCCGGCGATGACCCAGGCGTGGACCATGCCCGCACTGGGCGCGGAGCGCGACGACGACCACCCGACGGTGAAACTGTTCGAACTCCTGGACAGCGCGGGCTACACCTCGCTGCTGGCCACCGACTGCGACACGGTATATCACCGCTATACCCTTCTGGGAGAGAGGGTTTCGCTGCGGGCATCGCTGGCCGCGTGCGAAGGACCCAAGCAGACAGCGCTCGGGGAAGGGTGGTTCTGTACCGTTCGCAGCACCTGGCTCGTCGGTGACGAGGTGGTGGCCGAGATGAACTTTCGCATGCTCAAATTCCGGCCCGCGCCCCGTGCCGGCTCGCTCGCGCCCGCCGAACACGACCCGGGCGCGTCGCTGCCGGGTGAGAACACCCGATACGGTGGCGCGCCGACGCGATCGGTGCCCGAGTGGCCACCCGTGGTCGAGGCCGGGGATCGGCTGCCGGAGTTGGTGATCTCGGCGACGCCCACCTTCATTGTCGCGGCAGCGCTGGCCACACGCGATTTTCAGCCGGTGCATCATGACCGTGACTACGCGCGCGCCCGGGGTTCCCGGGACACGTTCGCCAACATCCTCACCGACACCGGACTCGTGCAGCGGTTCGTCACCGATTGGGCGGGGTCGCGCGCGCGGATCATGGGCATCACGCTGCGCCTGGGTGCGCCCTGGTACGCGTACGACACCCTCACGCTGACCGGACAGGTGAATACTGTGTCAGGGCAGCGGGTTTCGGTGGCGGTGACCGGGACGTGCGGCTTGGGCAAGCACATCATCGCGACCGTTGATCTGATCATGGACGGCACCGACTCACCCGGGGACATGCCGTGAACGCGCCCGGTCGCGCCGCGATGTCGCGCTACCGGACGGGGATTCACACGGGCATCGGCACGGTGCCCGGCTGCAGCCGGGCCGGCCGACAGGGTCAGCGGTACTGCTCGCTGTGGTGGGACAGGCGCTCGGCGAACGTCTCGGTCCAGGCCGCGGCCTCGGACTCGTCGGCGTGATCGGCGATCCGGCGCCGTGTCGCTCTGCGTTCGAGGGGTCCGCGGCCGAGATTCTTACCGGGGCGCGGCGGCGCCGCCAGTAGTCGCACACCCCAGCGGATGTACGCCTCCAGCGGCATCCCGGCGCACTCGGCCGCGGCGCGCAGATCGCGCCATTCGTCCTCGTCCATGGTCACGGTAACCGTGACGTCTTTGGTCGCCATAGGCCAACGTTAGTCCGTTCGCCGCCGCGGGGCGGGGTTTGCGGGACGATCGGTCTGCGCGCCGCCGTGCCGATTGCGGTCGGCGGAACCGGGTTCGGCGCGGCGCGAATCAAATACTTGACTCATTCCAGATTAGCGGCGAGACTGGCGAGCGTGCCCACGGCCATGGAATTCCAGCAGATGTTGCGAGGGGTTTCGCTGCGCGTGACAGCTCCACGCGTGGCAGTGCTGAGCGCCGTGCACGACCAACCGCACGCCGACACCGACTCGATCATCCGTGCCGTGCGTGCGAACCTGTCCGCGGTGTCCCACCAGGCGGTGTACGACTCGTTGCGCACCCTCACCGCGGCCGGGCTCCTGCGATGTATTCAACCCTCGGGCCTGGTGGCGCGCTACGAGTCCCGCGTCGGCGACAACCACCACCACGTCGTGTGCCGCACGTGCGGGTCCATCGCCGACGTCGATTGCTCGGTCGGCGCGGCCCCCTGCCTCACCGCCTCCGACGACCACGGTTTCGCGATCGACGAAGCCGAGGTCATCTACTGGGGTCTGTGCCCCGATTGTGCCGCGGCACAACACGATTCACCGCTTACCTGATCGCAGCCCGCATTACACCCCCAGGAAGGAACACTGTGACCTCCGAATGCCCAGTCACCGGCGGTAACGCCAGCGAGAGCGAGAACCCGGCGATCCCGTCCCCGACCGCCAAGAACGGCCGCCCGCGCACCAACCAGGACTGGTGGCCCGAGCAGATCGATCTCTCGGTCCTGCACGCGCATTCGTCGAAGTCGAACCCGCTCGGCGCGGACTTCGACTACGCCAAGGAATTCGCCAAGCTCGACGTCGAGGCCCTCAAGGCCGACGTCGCCGCCGTGCTGACCGATTCCCAGGATTGGTGGCCCGCCGACTACGGCAACTACGGCGGCCTGTTCATCCGCCTGAGCTGGCACGCGGCCGGCACCTACCGCATCGCCGACGGCCGCGGCGGCGGCGGCCAGGGCGCGCAGCGCTTCGCCCCGCTCAACAGCTGGCCCGACAACGCCAACCTCGACAAGGCCCGCCGCCTGCTGTGGCCGGTCAAGCAGAAGTACGGCAACAAGATCTCCTGGGCCGACCTGCTGGTCTTCGCCGGCAACGTGGCCCTGGACTCCATGGGATTCCAGACCTTCGGCTTCGGCTTCGGCCGCGCGGACGTCTGGGAGCCCGAGGAGGTCTTCTGGGGTCCCGAGGACACCTGGCTGGGCGACGAGCGCTACAGCGGTGACCGCGAACTGTCGGGTCCGCTGGGCGCGGTCCAGATGGGCCTGATCTACGTGAACCCGGAAGGCCCGAACGGCCAGCCGGATCCGGTCGCCTCCGCGCGCGACATCCGAGACACGTTCGGCCGCATGGCGATGAACGACGAGGAGACCGCCGCGCTGATCGTCGGCGGGCACAGCTTCGGCAAGACCCACGGCGCCGGCGATGCCGCGCTGGTCGGCGCCGAACCCGAGGCCGCCTCGATCGAGCAGCAGGGCCTGGGCTGGAAGAGCGCCTACGGCACCGGCAAGGGCAAGGACGCGATCACCAGCGGTCTCGAGGTCGTGTGGACCTCCACCCCGACCCAGTGGGGCAACGGCTTCCTGCAGAACCTGTACGGCTACGAGTGGGAGCTGACCAAGAGCCCCGCGGGCGCGCACCAGTGGAAGCCCAAGGACGGCGCGGGCGAGGGCACCATCCCCGACCCGTTCGGCGGTCCCGCGCGCACCCCCACGATGCTGACCTCGGACCTGGCCCTGCGCGAGGATCCGATCTACCGCGAGATCACCCGGCGCTGGCTCGATCACCCCGAGGAGCTGTCCGAGGCCTTCGCCAAGGCCTGGTACAAGCTGCTGCACCGCGACCTCGGCCCGATCAGCCGCTACCTCGGCCCGTGGGTGCCCGAGGAGCAGCTGTGGCAGGACCCGGTGCCCGCGGTCGATCACGAGCTGATCGGCGAGCAGGACATCGCGGCGCTCAAGGCCAAGGTGCTCGAGTCGGGCCTGACGGTCGCGCAGCTGGTCAAGACCGCGTGGGCGGCCGCCTCGAGCTTCCGCAGCACCGACAAGCGCGGTGGCGCGAACGGCGCTCGCCTGCGGCTCGAGCCCCAGAAGAGCTGGGAGGTCAACGAACCTGCCGCGCTCGCGCAGGTGCTGCCGGTGCTCGAGGGAATTCAGCAGGAGTTCAACGGATCCGGCAAGAAGGTCTCGCTGGCCGACCTGATCGTCCTGGCCGGTTCCGCGGCGGTCGAGAAGGCCGCCAAGGACGCCGGATACGACGTCACCGTCCCGTTCCATCCCGGACGGACCGACGCCTCGCAGGAGAACACCGACGTCGAGTCGTTCGCGGTGCTCGAGCCCCGCGCCGACGGCTTCCGCAACTACGTCCGCCCCGGTGAGAAGGCGCCGCTCGAGCGGCTGCTGCTCGAGAAGGCGTACCTGCTGGACGTCACCGCGCCGGAGCTGACCGTGCTGGTCGGCGGCCTGCGCGCGCTCGGCGCCAACTACGGCGACTCCGAGCACGGCGTCTTCACCGACCGCCCGGGCGTGCTGACGAACGACTTCTTCGTCAACCTGCTGAACCAGAACACCGAGTGGAAGGCGTCCGAGACCGCGGAGAACGTCTACGACGGCGTCGACTCCCGCTCGGGCAAGGCGGTCTGGACCGCCACCGCCAACGACCTGGTCTTCGGCTCGCACTCGCAGCTGCGGGCGATCGCGGAGGTCTACGCCCAGCAGGATTCGGGCGAGCGCTTCGTGAACGACTTCGTCGCCGCGTGGGTCAAGGTGGTCGACAGCGACCGCTTCGACCTGGCCTGATCGATACACCGGAACCCGGGTCGGACCGTGTGGTCCGGCCCGGGTTTCGCTGTGCTGCAGTGCTGTTCCGCTACTTGCCGAGCAGATGCCGCAGCGCGGGATCCAATTCGGCTGTGCGGAAACGATGTTCGGCCTTCGCCAAGCGTTCGGGGAGGACCCGCTGACTCGCGGCGGCGAGTTCGCGGGCGCCCTGTTCGCCCAGCAGCAGCGCCGGGCCGAACGTCGGCACCGGCACGAACGCGGGGCGGTGCAATACCTTCGCCAGGACGGCGGTGTACTCGGCGTTGCGCACCGGGTTCGGGCTCACCGCGTTGACCGGGCCGGACAGCGAATCATCCCAGAGCGCACGGTGATACACGTCCACGAGATCGTCGATGCCGATCCACGGCAGCCACTGCCGGCCGTCGCCGATCCGCCCGCCCAGGCCCGCGGCGAACAGCGGGCGCAACAGGCGCAGGGTGCCCCCGCGCGGGGACTGCACGATCCCGGTCCGGACCCGGACCACACGGGTGCCCGCCGCGGCGGCGGGCTCGGTGGCGTCCTCCCAGTCCGCGACCACGTCGGCCAGGAAACCGTCACCGCGCGTGGAGTTCTCGGTGAGCTCGTCGTCGCCGCGGTCGTAGCCGTAGAACCCGACGGCCGACGCGCTCACGAAAGCGCCCACGCCCGCGCGGCCCGCCAGCTCGGCGAGCCGACGCGTCGGTTCGATCCTGCTGTCCCGGATGTCTTTTCGATGCTGCTCGGTGAATCGACCCGCGATCGACGCCCCGGCGAGGTGGACGACCGCGTCGATCCCGTCGAGCAGATCGGGTGCGGGAGCGCCCGTGTCCCAGCGTCGTTCGCCCGCGTGGCGCGGTGCGTGGCGCACCAGCCGGATCACGGTGTGCCCGCCGGTGCTCAGGAAAGCCGCCAGTGCCGAGCCGACCAGGCCGGACGCGCCGGTGATCGCGATGGTGGACCCCGAGAATCCGTGCCGTGCCGCCCGCCGGTGCGCGGCCAGGTCGTCGGCCAGTTGCCGGTAGCGGTAGTCGAAGGTGGCTCGCAGCGCGGCCTCGGGAATCGGCGTCTCGACCCGGTCGATCACCCGCGTGTGCGTCGCGTCGACGGCTTCGAACTCGTGAATGTGCCGCCAGCGCATCGCGATTCCGGCCGGCATCGACGCCACGCCGTCCACGGCGACCGCGTCCGCGAACCGGTGCGGCGGATCGTAGGCGGCGGCGTCGTGCTGCGCGACCCAGCGCAGACCCCCGGGTAGTCCCAGGACGGCCCGGCCGTCGGCGAGCGACTCGGCCTCCGAGATCAGGGTCATCGGCTGCCACGGCGGTACCAGCCGGGTGAAGGCCCCGGGCCGGGCGAACCAGTCGAATACTTCCGCCAATGGCGCGTCAACCACGCTGGAACGTTGGATGCCCATCCCTCGACTGTAGGCGCGAATCCGGCGATTGCAGCGAACGTGCATCGTTCGCGCCGGATGTGCCCGAGCGCGGGCGTGCCCGCGCGCAACTCGCCCCGGGTCCGGTTCGCGACGAATGGCTCCGGCCCGGCGGGTCGGCCCGGGTCGCCCGCGGCGTCCCCGCGAGTCCGTGGCCAGCGGAGATCTGCCGACGGCGGCCCGGACGGGCGTCGGTAGCATCGAGGATCGACGCACAAACCGATCGGTATGAATTCGAAGGGTGCGAACAGTGACGACCAGTGCCCGGGGCGAGTTGGCGCAGCGGCTCGACGCGCTGTACTCCGCCGCCGGCGCGCCGCCGCTGCGCGTGATCAGCATGCGGGCCACCCGCGAGCTGCGGGTGCGCAATCCACAGGGGCGCGAGATCAGCGCGCAGCGGATCTCGGACTGGCGGCTCGGGCGCAGCGTGCCCGCCAAGTTCGACGGCCTGTCCGCCGTGCTGGGCGTGCTGGTGCCCGCCGCGCAGGCGCGCCGGCCCGATCCCGCACTGCCGGAACTGTATTCGATGACCGGGTGGCACAAACTCTGGTCGCGGGCGCAACAGGAGCGGACCGGAACACCGGCCGGGCCGGTCCCGGCGATCTGCCCGTATCCGGGACTGGCGGCCCTGACGATCACCGACGCGGAGTACTTCGCGGGGCGCGAGAGCCAGATCGAAACGCTGCGCGCCCGATTCACCGAAAACCTGGGCACCGGGGAACCGCTGATCCTGGTCGGCGACTCCGGCGTCGGGAAATCCTCGCTGCTGCAGGCCGGATTCGCCGCCCGCGTGCGCGCGGAATTCGACGTGCTGCCGGTGACGCCCGGCGCGGTCGCCGCCGGGGCGCTCGCGGACTGGGCCGCCGAACGCGCCTCGGACGCGAAACCGTATGTGCTGGTGGTCGATCAGCTCGAAGAGCTGTTCCTGCCGCCGTTCGACGACGATGCCGCGAGCCGCTATCTCGAGGTCCTGGCGTCGCTGGTGACCCGCGGCCCGGTGCTGCCCGGCCGGTGCGCGGGCGTGGTCGCGGCCCTGCGCGCCGACTTCTACACCCAGGCCGCCCGCTTCCCGGCCCTGGCCGCGCTGCTCGAACGCAATCAGATACTGCTCGGCCCGCCCAGCGTCGCCGAACTGACCGCCGCCATCGTCGAACCCGCCCGGCGCGTGGGGCTGCGGCTGGGCGACGGGCTGGTCGAGCTCATCCTGGCCGACCTCGGGGTCCGCGGCGGCGGCCGGGCCGTGCGCGCGGGCACCTTCCCGCTGCTCGCCCACGCCCTGCGTAGCACCTGGGAATTCCGCGAGGGCGACCTGCTGAGCGTGCGCGCCTACGAACGCGCCGGCGGCGTGCGCGGCGCGATCGCCACCAGCGCCGAACAGCAGTGGGAGAAATTCGACCCCCGCGAGCGCGAGACCACCCGCATCCTGCTGCTGCAACTGGTGACCCCGGCCGCCGACGGCACCGCCGTGGGCCGGCATGTGGAGCGCGAGAGCCTGATTCGGCGCTGCCCGGACCAGGACTCGGCGCGCACCGTGCTGAACACGCTCGTCGCGGCCCGCATCCTCACCCAGGACGCGTCCGGCACCTCCCTGGCCCACGACGCCGTGCTCAGCGCCTGGCCGCGCCTGGCCGAATGGGTGGACGAGGACCGCGAGGACGCGATCGTGCGGCACCGGTTGCACACCGACGTCGAGGAATGGGCGGGCGCCGGGCGCGATCGCTCCCTGCTGTACCAGGGGACCCGGCTCGCGGTGGCGAGTGATCTGCGGTCCCGGATGCCGAATGTGCTGTCCCCCTTGGGAATCGAATTCCTGGACGCGGCCGAGCAGGTACGGCGGCGCGGGGTGCTCGGCAAACGGGCGCTGGCGCTGTTCCTGGTCGTCGGCGCGATCGTGACCTCGGTGCTGGCCGTGGTGTCCATGCGGCAGAGCCGGCTCGCCGATCGCGAGCGCGAAGACGCGCAGTTCGCCGCGCTGGTGGCTGCGGCCCAGCACAACCAGGCCGGCGACCCGACCGAATCGGCACAGCTCGCACTGGTCGCCACCGCCGTACGGCCCGATGATCCGCAGGCCCGCGGCCTGCTGCTGGCCTCGCAGGCCGCCCCGCTCGCGGCCACCATCCCCGCGCACGAGGGCGCGATCTACGGTGTGGCGCAATCCCGAGACGGCATCGTCGCCTCGGGCGGCTACGACAACGCGGTACGCCTGTGGCGACGCGACGACGCCCGCGGGCTGACCGCGCTGGGCGCCGCGCTGCCCGCGGACGCCTGGGTTGCATCGGTTGCCTTCTCGCCCGACGGGCGAATGCTGTTCGCCAGCACGGCTTCCGGGCGCGTGCACCGCTGGGACGTCTCCGACCCCGCCCATCCCGTGCGCGCCGACACCATCGACCTCGGGCATCGCGGGGCGGTGTACGCGGTCGCGGTGCGCGCGGACGGCCGCTGGATCGCCACCGCCGGGGACGACCGCACGGTCCGCCTGCACGATCTGGCGTCCGGGGCGACCGTCACGCTCACCGGACACGACGCGCCCATCCGCAGCCTGGCCTTCGCACCGGACGGGAATACCCTCGCCAGCGGCAGCGACGACCGGACCGCGCGGCTGTGGGACGTTTCCGACCCCGCCGCCGCGCGAGCGCTCGGCGCACCCCTGTCTGGGCAGCGCCTGACCATCCACGCCGTCGCCTTCAGCCCCGACGGGAGCGTGCTCGCCACCGGCAGCGACGACCAGAGCTTCCAGTTGTGGTCGATGCGCGACCGGGCGAAGGCGGCGCCGCTGGGACCGCCGGTGCCCGCGCGCACCGCGGCGGTCTGGTCGCTGACCTTCGCCCCGGACGGCCGGACTCTGGTCACCGCCGGTCGGGACGGCACCGCCGATCTGTGGAGCGTGATCGATCCCCGCCGGCCGGTGCCGGTGGGAAAACCCATGGGCGGCAGCCGCGGTGCGCTCGCGGCAGCCTTGTTCCTGGACGAGGGCCGGGTGCTCACCGGCGGCCAATCCGGCGAATTGCAGGTCTGGACGCTCTCACCCGCCGAACTCGCCGGCCACACCGCGCAGGTGCAGGCCCCCGCCTTCGACGCCTCGGGCGCGCTCATGGCGACCGGGTCGTGGGACGGGACCGTCCTGCTGTGGGACACCGCCGGCGCGACCCCGCGCCCGATCGCCGCCGCGCCCATGCCCGCGGACGTGCGGGTCGAGAACCTCGCGCTCGCGCCGGACGGCCGCACCCTGGCGGTGAGCCTGGTCGACAGCGGGCCGGTGCTGCTGTTCGACCTCGCCGATCGCACCGCGCCCCGGCCGCTGCCCACCCTGGACCTGCCGCAGGCGCGCTACGCGCACGAGATCGCGTTCTCGCCCGACTCGCGCCACCTGGCGACCGCGCTCACCGACACCAGCGTGCAGATCTGGGACCTCGGCGATCGTGACCGGCCGGTCGCGCAGGACAGCGCGCTGACCGGGCCGGGCGGGTGGGTGAACGCGGTGGCCTTCGCGCCCGACGGGACACGGCTGTACGCGGTGTCGGGCGAAGGGCGGGTGCACAGCTGGAATCTGGCCGCGGCGCAACGCACCTCGACCGTGCTGGCCGACTACCACCGCAGCCTGAACGCGCTCTCGATCAGTGCCGACGGCACACTCCTGGCAACCGGTGGTGACGATCAGATCGTGCGGGTGGCGCGCCTGGACGGCGATCGCGCCGACGAACTCGCCGCGCTCGGCGGCTACTCGAGCGCGATCCGGTCGGTGAGTTTCGATCCCGGGGCGCGGTCGCTGGCCACCGGTGCCGACGATCAGACCGTGCGGCTGTGGTCCATCGCCGATCCCGCCGCGCCGGAGGCGATGGGCGCCTCGATCGTGCCGCGCGGCACGGTGCGCTGGCGGGTGCAGTTCAGTCCCACCGGGATGCTCGGCGCGGGCGGGGGCAACGCGGTGCTGAGTTGGCTGAACACCGATCCGTCGGCTGCGGCCGAGCGGGTGTGCGCGGCGAGCGCGGGTTCCGAACTCGACGGGGATTGGCGGCGATGGCGTCCGGAATTGGCCGCCGCCTGCGCGCGCTGATCGTATTCGGAAATGCGGAAAGCCCGCACGGCCGGGAGGAATGCGGCCGTACGGGCTTTTCGGGGGTGGGCTGTCAGAAGCCGATGTGCAGACCGAGCAGGTCGCCGCCGAACAGGGTGAGGTTGTTGAACAGCTGAGTGAATCCAGAAAGCATGAGCGTGTCCTTCTCGGTCGAACTGTGTTGGGGAGTTGCTCCGGTCTTCGCCGGTGCCACATCAGATTTGCACTGGATGTCCAGTCCGTTTCGGGTGCCGGTGGAAGATCGCCCGGTCGCGCTGGGAAAACCTACTTTCCGGTCCGGACAGATCCGGGTCCGGACCGGACGGATACGCTCTCGGATCGGCTCTCACCGGTGGACGTTTCGCGATTTTGCATCCGGGCAAACCTCATCAAATGGGATTATTCGGAGGTCGTTTCGATTCGACGAGATCCGTGCAGACAAACGGTCGAATCAGTCAAAATGCCTGGAAATGACGGGCATCACCGGCGTGCGGGAAGTAATTACTAGTGTTTTCCTGCAAAAGATGATGACGTCTCGATCCGTGCAGTAGCGTGCAGTCCGCGAACCGTCAGCGATCAACGCTGACACGATTGTTTCGATAGGAGCTCTGCCATGGCTGAATTCATTTCCGGTGGTCTGTTCGACGCGTTGCTCAAGATGGTCATCGGCTCGATGAGCGGCTCGGCAAGTGGCAGCGTGCCCTGCCCCTAGGGTTTCGCGGTCCGGCGCCCGCGGGAGTGCTCGCTCCCCGGGCGCGCGGGGCCTTCGATTGCGGGATGGACTCGGGTCCGGTCCGGGTGTGAACAGCGAGCGCATACTGGTCGGGTTGTTTCTGCTCGGGACGGACACCTCACACTCCGGAGGCACCTCGATGAAGCGTCAGCAGAATCTTTCCCAGGACGCCCGGCGCAAGGCCGACGCCGAAAGCGCCGCCGCCCACCGCGCCGAACGGCACGATCGAATGCGGGACATGAATCTCGCCCGCGAGGACTCCGGCGGTGATTACGAACCCGCCGACCGCGAGGAGATGGAGGGTATCGATCGCCCCCGTCCCCGCATGCGCGACGACCGCCACGCCGCCGAAGCCGCGGCCCACGACGCCGTCCGCCGCGCGAACACCGAGCTCGACGGCGACTGACCGTCGGGGTGGATCCGGGCATTCCATTCGGGGGATGCCCGGCGCCGCTCGTCTCGCGCGCGTCCACGGCCACTCGGCCGCCCGGGGTTCGGCACCGGTGTTCGGGACTCGGAGTTGACTCCGAGGTGAACTGCGGGGGACGTCCAGGACTCGGTGTGGTCACGAAAGTGCGGGGCGGCGGAGTGGTGTGTCACGGGAAGAGGACGATCCGGTCTATCCGGAGATCTGATATCCGCTTTTCATTGCTGGACAGTAACTGGAACGCCTAGGGTTCGAGATCTGGCATTCGGGACAAATCCCACAGGGGTGGGGGAGTCCGCAGGGTGCGATCGAGTTCGGGTTGCAGGGTCCCCCGTTACTGAAGGGCAACACTATGAACCGTCACCAGCTCTCCGCCCGGCGAGTGCCGCGCCCGCTCATCCATCCCCATCGGGAATCCGATCCCGCCCTCGCGCGGGTGCTGGTCGTCGAAGGACACCGGGCCACCGCCGAGATGGCGCTGCTGGTGCTCTCGGCCGCCGGGTACGACTCGATGCACGCCCCGAACGGGCACCAGGCCCTGGCCCTGTCCGAGCGCTGGCATCCGGACCTGGTGCTGCTGGACCTGAGATTGCCCGATCTGCACGGCGTCGAGGTGTGCCGGCGACTGCGGATCACCGGCGACGCCCCGATCATGATCGTGTCCGCCGAGCCGGATCGCGGTGTGATCGAGAGCGCGCTCGCCGCCGGCGCCGCCGACTATCTCCCCAAGCCCTTCCGCACGAGCGAACTGCTCACCCGGATTCACGCCCGCCTGCACCCGGACCTGGTGATCGACGATCGCGAGGACAACGAGCCGCGCGCGGCCGTGCCGGTCGTGCGGCACGCGGCACGGCTCGCCGACTAGGCGGGCCGGGAGCCGGTTCGACTCCCGGCGCGCCCGATCACCCCGGCGGGACAGTTCCGGAGCGCAGTTCGCGTTTGAGGAGTTTGCCGCTCTGGTTGCGCGGCAGCGCCTCCGCGAACCGAACGATCTTCGGGACCTTGAACGGGGCGAGCCGCTCCTTCACGTGCGCGATGAGGTCGCCGGCGGCGACCGCGTCGGTGTCGGCGCGCAACACCACCACGGCCGTCACCGCCTCGATCCAGCGCGGGTCCGGGGTGCCGATCACCGCCACCTCCGCCACCGCCGGGTGGGTGTAGAGCGCGTCCTCGACCTCGCGCGAGGCCACCAGGATGCCGCCGGTGTTGATCACGTCCTTGATCCGGTCGACCACGGTGATGAAGCCCTCCGCGTCGCGGACCACGAGATCGCCCGAGTGGAACCAGCCGTCGGTGAACGCGGCCGCGGTCGCCCCCGGGTTCTCCCAATAACCCAGGCACAGTTGCGGTGAGCGGTACAGGATCTCCCCGGGCACGCCCGCGGCCACGTCCGCGCCGGCGGTATCGACGACGCGAGCCTCCACGAACAGCACCGGACGCCCGCACGAGTCCGGCCGATCCGCGTGCTCCGCGGGGCGCAGCACGGTCGACAGCGGGCCGATCTCCGACTGCCCGAAGCAGTTGTAGAAGCCCAGTGCCGGATAGCGTTCGCGCAGCCGCTGCAACACGGTGACCGGCATGATCGACGCGCCGTACTGCGCCTTGCGCAGCGAGGACAGATCGTGCTCGTCCAGCCCCGGGTGCGCGGCCAGTGGAACCCAGACGGTCGGTGCGAGGAACAGCGAACCGATGCGTTCGGCCTCGACCGTGCGCAGGATCTCGGGAATGTCCGGCACGGGCAGCAGCCGCACGGTGGCCCCGACCGCCAGGTACGGCAGCATGAACACGTGCATGCCCGCCGAGTGGTACAGCGGCATGCAGATCAGCGGGTTGTCCGCCGCGTCCAGGTCGAGCGCGACGATGGCGCTGGTGTACTCGTGTACCAGGGCGCGATGAGTCATCATGGCGCCCTTGGGTTTCGACGTCGTGCCCGAGGTGTACAGCAGCTGCGCGAGATCGGTGTCGGCGGTCCCGGACTCCCACGGCGGCACCGGCCCCGCCGTCGAGGTGTCCAGCAGGGAATCGGCCGCGTCCCGCAGCGCGAGCACGGCGCATCCCGGCGGCAGTACCGGCGTGAGGTGCGCGGTCAGTTCCGGATCGGCGAGTACCGCACGCGCGCCGGACTGTTCGAGCAGATACGCCAGTTCGTCGCCGCGCAGGGCGTAGTTGATCGGGACGTGTACCAGCCCGGCGCGAGCGGCGGCCAGGAACGCGATCACGTAGGCGTCGGAGTTGGTGCCGTAGGCGGCGATTCGGTCGCCCGGCGTCAATCCGAGCCCCCGCAGCCGGGCGGCGGCCCGGGTGACGGCGTCGTCGAGTTCGCGATAGGTGAGGGCGCGGTCCGCGAAACGCACGGCCACCCGGCCGGGATGGCGGGCGGCGCTGCGGCGCAGCATGCCGTCGACCGTCCCGGCGCGGGGATCAGTGATGGGAGAAGACAATTCGGAGCCCGTCATCGTTCCAAGGATCGTTCAGCCCGCGGTGCCGCGGGGGTGAACGATGATCTTCACGTGCTCGCGCGGTGAACGCAGCGCGGTGAACGCCTCCGCCACCCCGTCGAGTCCGACGCGTCCGGTGATCAGGGCCTCGGCGTCGATCACGCCGTCCGCCAGCCGGTTCAGCGTGATGTCGTACGGCTCCTGATAGTTGCCGTGGCCGAAGTTCACCGCGATGCGCCGGAATTGGCCGACCACCGGAACGATGGTCTCCTGGGCGAACCCCGCGGCCAGGACCTGGATGCGGGAGTTGAACGGCAGCTGATGCAGCAGTTCGCCGATCACGCCCGCGCGGCCGCTGCACTCGTAGGCGATGAGAATCCCCGAATCCGCTTCGCTCACCAGTGAATTGCCCTCGGCGGCCAGGGCGTTCCACACCTCGACGGGATCCTGCTCGGTGGGATCGACCACGATGTCCGCGCCCATCCGCCGGGCGAGTTCGCGGCGGGCGGGTGAGGGTTCGGAGGCGATCACCACGCGCGCGCCGTGCGCCTTCGCCGCGACGATCGCGCCCAGGCCGATGGTGCCGCAACCGATCACGAGCGCGGAGTCGGCGGCGGTCAGACCGGACTGCTGCACGTGCATTTCGCCGACGTGCAGCGGTTCGGCCAGGGTGGCGTGGTCCAGGGACAGGTTGTCGGGCACCTTGCGCACCCAGTAGGCGTCCACCACGATCTGCTCGCCGAACGCGCCGTGATAGGTGTTCGAGTAGCCGATGATCGTCGGGATTCCGGTGGCCGTGTCGGTGGCCAGGCCGATGCCGGCGACCCGGTCGCCCACCGCGAAATCGGTGACGTCGGAGCCGATCTCGGCGACGATCCCCGCGTACTCGTGGCCCAGCACCACCGGTCGGTCGGCGTCGAACTCGGCCAGCGGGTATCCGGCGGCGTTCGCGACTCCCACGAACCGGCAGGGGTCCTTCGACACCGACAGGTCACTGCCGCAGATGCCGCAGGCCGCCACGTCGATGCGAATCTGCCAGGAGCCCAGGGCCGGTGGCGCGTCCACCTCGGCCACGGAGAACTGCCCCTCGAGGAATTGTGTTGCGCGCATGGTCAGGCTCCCGTCTGTGCGCCGTAGTAGTCGGTGTGGGCCTTGGTGATCGCGGTGACCAGTTGCCCGATCAGCAGGTCGCGGTTGTCCTGCGCGAATTGCAGGCTCGCTTCGCGACCGCGGTTGCGGTTCTTGAAATGCGGGACGACCTCGGAGGCGAACAGCTCGTAGCTGCGCTTGGTGTCCTCCCAGCTCGCCATGTCCACGTGCAGCACGAGCATGGTGCCGAAGCCGCCGGTCTTGTCGATCAGGCGCTGGATCTGCTCGATGGCCTCGTCCGGGGTGCCGATGATGGCCTGGCCGAACTCCCCGAGGGTGTCGTTACGCCACTGATCGACGATGCCCTTGGGCGTCCGCGCCCAGTCCGGGCTCTGGCCGGTCTGGCGGTTGACGTAGGCGGCCATCGAGCCGATGCGCCGCGACACCGCGCGCTCGGCGTCGGCGCGGGACTCGGCCAGGAAGATCGGGTTCACCAGCCGCCAGTTGGCGCGGTCGGCGATGTGCCCGTGTTCGGCGCATGTCTTCTCGTAGACGCCCCAGTTGCGATCGAGCACCTCGAATCCGCCGGGTGAGCTGGCGGCCAGGGACAGCAGCGACAGGCCGTGGGTGCCCGCGAGCACCGAGCCGTTCGGGGAAATGGTTGACGCCGTGGCGATTTCGATGCCGGCGGGGTCGTAGGTGGGCAGCTGGGCGCGCGCGTCCTTCAGGGTGAACCAGTCGGTCCGCATGTCGACGACCTCGCCGCGCAGCAGCCGGGTGATCGCTTCGAGGGCCTCGCCCTGGCGGCGGCGCTGATCGGAGGGGTCGATGCCCATCATGTGGGCGTCGAGGGTGATCTTGCCCGGGCCAGTGCCGAAGATGAGCCGTCCGCGCGTCTGCAGGTCGAGCTGGGTGATGCGGTCGGCGGTGATCAGCGGGTGGTGGTAGGGCAGGGACACCACGCCGGTGCCGAAGCGGATGCGCTGTGTGCGCTCGGCGGCGGCGGCGATGAAAAGGTCGGGGGCGGGGACGATCTCGGCGCCGGTCGAGTGGTGCTCACCCATCCAGGCCTCGTCGAATCCGAGGTGGTCCAGATGCTCCATCAGGTCGATATCGCGGCGCAGCTGCAGCGCGGGATCGGCGTCGAGGGGGTGGTACGGGGCCAGGAAGGCGCCGAATTTCATCGAGCTGGGGGTCCACATGGAACGGGTATCTCCTCGTCGAGACGGGGCTGTGAGCGGGCTCACTGCGGTGCCCCTTCATGACAACATGGATCGAGTGATCCAAAAATGAGTGTCTCGCTGAGTGGAACGGGGCGGAAAAGTGGCGACAGATAACGAATCTTCGGTTGACTCTGATGGGCGCTACCGATCTAGAGTGGATCAACTGATCCAGTATTTTCGCTACCGTGGGAGCCCGCTGTGTACCTCGACGTCGAACCCGGCGGGCCGAGCCCGCGCCTCGTCGAACCGGATGACTTCACCACCCTGTCGGTGGTAATCACCGGTCCTCGCGACGACGATCTCCTGCGCTCCGCGCTGTCCGGCTGGGCGGAATTCGACGGCACGCACGCCTGGCTCGATATCGAGCGCCTGGAGACCGAACTGCGGGCCGCACTGACCGCCGGTTCGGGCTGGGAACGGGGGTTCGCCGCGATGCTCGGGTACGCGCGCGATGCGGGCTGGCTGGACGACTCGGGCCGGGCGGTGCGCGCGCATTGCCGATGGGCGCTCGGGTGATCGAGGTCCGATGAGCCGGACGTTCGAGGCAGGCCGAGCCTGTGCCAAGCTCGGACCCATGCTCACGCCCGCCAATCGTCAAGGCGCCACGACCCGTACCCGACTGCTGAAGACCGCCGAGCGGCTCTTCGCCGCCGAAGGCGTGGACGCGGTGTCGGTGCGCGCGATCAATGCCGCCGCCGGCCTGGGCGCGGCCTCGGTGAACTATCACTTCGGCACGAAAACCGATCTGCTGTCGGCTGTTCTGCTCGACTTGGGTGCGCCCGTGCGTGACCGGATCCGAGCGAACGTCGATGTACTGGGCGCTCGCCCCGCGCCGCCGACTCCCGCCGAGCTGGTGGACGCGGTCACCGGCCCCTATCGGGCGCTGCTGCACGACCACCGCACCCGCGGCATGCGCTGGATCAAGATCGTTTCCCAGTTGTCGGTGCAGGCTCACCCCGCCCTCGAAGCCGCCGAGGAAGACCTGCGCGGCGTCCTGCTCGCACAGGTCCGTCGTACCTTCCCCGGCAGCGATCCCACCCGGCTGGAACGCCGCTGGGCGGTGGCCCTGACGACGTTCCTGCAGGCGCTGGCGCATGCCGACGATTCGAGCGCGGCGCACGCGCTGACCGCCGCCGAACTGACCGAGTTCCTCGACGATCAGGTGGTGTTCCTGCGCGGGGGCCTGAGCGCGCTGCTCGGGGACTGAGGCGCGGGCGCGAGTTCGCCTCTCGCGTCGGACGGGGATTCGATCCCGCTGTGCCGGTACGGAATCCGGTGCGCCCCGCGCCGCGCGGCATTCAGTCCAGGCAGAATTCGTTGCCTTCGGGATCCGCCATGACGATATGGCCGAAACCCATGGGCGGCTCCGGCTCGACGCGGGTGAGACGCTTCGCGCCCAGTGCGACCAGGCGATCGCATTCGGCCTCGAGTGCGGCCATGCGCTCCGCGCCCTGCAGGCCCGGCGCCGCGCGCACGTCGAGATGCACGCGGTTCTTGGCGACCTTGTCCTCGGGCACCTGCTGGAAGAACACGCGCGGGCCGGACCCGTCCGGGTCCTCGATGGCCGAGCGGGTGTTGCGGTGTTCGGGCGGGACGCCCATCGCGGCCAGGAATTCGTCCCACGCCGCGAGCGGGTCCGCGCCCGCGGGCAGTTCGACCCCGGGCGGGCCGGGGTGGACATAGCCGAGCACGTCGCGCCAGAAGGTCGAGAGCGCCTTCGGGTCGTGCGCGTCGAAGGTGATCTGCAGGTGGCGGCTCATCGGGCGGCTCCGTTCGTGGTGTGCAGGTAGAGATCGCGCAGCAGCGCGACCTCGGACAGATGGTGGATGAGTTCCCGGTGGATGTGCAGTACCAGCGCGGCCATCGGCAGGTCCGGGTAGGGCTCGGCGGGTCCGCACGGTACGGCCAGTCCGTCGCTGCCGAGCGCGCGAACACCGGAAATCCATGTGCCGAGCTGTGTTTCGAGTTGTTCGAGGGCCTGCTTCGCGGTGCTCGCGTATTCCCAGTCCTCGTACGAGGCGGCGGGTGCGCCGAAATGCGCGGCGTTGCGGGCCGCGAGCACACCCACGATCACGTGGCCGAGTCGCCAGGCGATCGTGGTGAACGGCGCGGGATCCGTTGGCGGGTAGGCGAAGTCGATGGTGAAGTCGCCGCGGCCCGCCTGGATGGGGGCGGCCGAGGCGCCGCGCGGGTACACGCTCCAGGCGTTCGGCACCGGCGACCAGAAGTACTCGTCGTCGCTCAGGCCCTCGAGTCGTTGCCGCACCTGGTGATTCCAGTGGAACTCCCACTGGTCGCACAGCAGGGCGTTCCAGTCCGGTTCGTCTGCGTCCATGCGGCTACTCTGACAGCAATAGCGGACAGTATCGGTCCGCAATCGCACGGACACTCGGTGAGGTGGCCATGACGGACCGGGACGACCGGGGAACGACCGAACGGGTGCTGACCCTGCTCGGGCTGCTGCAGCAGCGGCAGGTGTGGACCGGTCCCGAGCTGGCCGGGCGGCTCGGGGTCACCGTGCGCACGGTGCGCCGTGACGTCGAAAGACTGCGCGCGCTGGGCTATCCGGTGCACGCCAGTCAGGGGGTCGGCGGGGGATACCAGCTCGGGTCGGGGCAGGATCTGCCGCCGCTGCTGCTGGACGACGAGGAGGCCATCGCCACGGCGGTCGCGCTGCTGGTCGGCGCGGGTGGTGCGTTGACCGGGGCGGGCGACGCGGCGTTGCGGGCACTGACCAAGCTCGACCGGGTACTGCCCGCGCGGCTGCGGCACGAGATGCGGGTGCTCACCGAGGCGATCGAATCGTTCGATCGCGGCCGGTCCCCGGTCGACCCGGACGCGATCCTGACCCTGGCGCGCGCGTGCCACGATCAGCTCGAAGCCGGGTTCGACTACCCGGCCGGTGACGTGGTGGCCCGGCGCCGCGTCGAGCCCTACCGCCTGGTGGCCTCGGATCGGCGCTGGTACCTGCTCGCCTACGATCTCGAGCGCGCCGACTGGCGGACGTTCCGGGTCGACCGGATGCGCGACGTCGCCCTGCGTACCTGGCATTTCCGCGCCCGTCCGGCGCCGGACGCGGCGGCCTTCGTACAGGAGAGCGTCGCGGCCCGGGTGTACCCCAGGCGGGCGCGGTTTCTGGTGCACGCACCCGCCGAGACCGTCCGCGCCCAGGTGCCGCCCGCTGCGGCGGTGGTCGAGGCCCGCGATGCCGAGTCGTGCGAACTCCGCAGCGGGGCAGCCAATCTCGATGCCGTGCTGATGCACGTGCTGGTGCTGGGACACCGATTCGAGGTCCTCGAACCGCCCGAATTGGCTCTGCGCGCACGGGTTCTCGCGGGAAATCTGGCCGCCGCGGGTGGTGACGGGTCGTAGCGGCCGCGGGCCGACCGGGTTCCGGCCCGTCGGTCAGACCCGCGCGGTCGTGTCGGCCACCTGGCGGGTGGCGATCTTGGCGATACGGGCGACCAGGGTGCGGGGGCGGCGGGGGAGCAGGTGCGCCGAGGCGAAATTGCCCAGGCCCGGGACCACGTAGCCCCGGTTGCGCTCCAGGGCGCGCAGGCTCGCCCGCACCACCTGGTCCGCGCTGCCCATCGGCGCGCCGATCGCGGCCTTGCGGGTGCCGACCACGTCGAAGAACTGGGTTTCGGTCGGCCCGGGGCAGACCGCGAGGACCTTGACGCCGCGATCGCTGTACTCGCTCCACAGCGCGAGGCTGAAATTCAGGACGAACGCCTTCGTGGAGGCGTAGGTGGCGAAGTAGGGGGAGGGCTGGAACGCCGCGGTCGAGGCGACGTTCACGACCTCGCCGGCGCCGCGCTCGAGCATGCCGGGGATCAGGAGCCGGGTCAGTCCGGCCAGGGCGACGATGTTGACCATCAACTGGTCGTGCTCGCTCTCGGCGGGCAGTTCCTCGAATCGGCCCGCGCTGCCGAACCCGGCGTTGTTGACGAGGATGTCGACGATCAGGCCGCGGCGTGCGATCTCGTCGGTGACGCGGGTGGCGGCGTCCGGGTGCGCGAGATCCTGGCCGATGACCTCGACGCGGACGCCGTGGCGGTTACGCAGTTCCGCGGCAAAGGATTCCAGCCGTTCGATCGAGCGCGCGACGAGTATCAGGTCGTCGCCGCGGGCGGCCAGCGCCGCCGCGAACTCCGCGCCGATGCCGAACGAGGCGCCGGTGACCAGTGCTGTTCTTCCCGAGTGGGCCATGGTGGTTCTCCTTCGATCCTTGGTAACACGAGAGTAGCGAATTAATTAGAACATGCAACACCAATGTTGCAGATTGCGGGTGAAAGGGTCACCCGGTGTAGTCTCTCGGGGAGAATCTCAGCGAAGAGGAACTCATGCCGCAGCCGCCCGCCCGACCCTTGCGCGCCGACGCCGAACGGACCGTGCGCGCGATCCTGGACGCGGCCGAGCGGGTGCTGAGCGAGAACCCGAACGCGACCCTGGAACAGATCGCCGAGGCCGCGGGGGTCGCGCGCACCACCGTGCACCGGCGCTTCGCGAACCGCGACGACCTGGTGCGCACGATGGCGCTCAGCGCGTGGCGGCGCATGGACGCGGCGGTCGACGCCGCCCGCCCGCTGTCCGCGCCGCCCATGGTCGCGTTGCACCAGGCCACGGCCAACGTCATCCAGATCAAGTACGGCGCGACCTACGCGCTCGACCGCGCCGTCGAATCCGATCCCGAGATCGCCGCCATCCAGGCCGAGGTGTTCGCCAAATGCGATGCGGCGCTTGCCCGTGCGCAAACCGAGGGCCTCATCGACGCCGGCGCGGATCTACTCTGGGCGCGCCGGGTGTACATCGCGCTGATCGGCGAAACCGTCCACGGGGACACCACCCTGGACGGCACCGCGGATCCGGACGCCCTGGCGAGCCGGTTGATCGACACCTTCCTCGCGGGCGTGGGACCCCGGCGGTAGTCGCCGCGCCACCGCCCGCCGCGCGGCTCGTACACTGCGTTCATGCCCGACGCCGGCTCACCCGGAGCCCAGCCGGCTCCCGACATCGCCCCGCTGCTGGACCTGTTCGCGGGCCGGCGCGTGGTCGTGCTGACCGGCGCGGGCATCTCCACCGACAGCGGTATCCCGGACTATCGCAGTCCGGGCGCGCCGCCCACGAATCCCATGACCTACCAGCAGTTCGTCGGTGATCCGGTCTTCCGGCAGCGGTACTGGGCCCGCAATCACGTGGGCTGGCGGCGCATGGACGCGAGCCGCCCCAACGCCGGCCATCGCGCCCTGGCCCGGCTCGAGCGGGCGGGACTGGTCACGGGCCTGCTGACCCAGAACGTCGATCTGCTGCACACCAAGGCCGGCCAGCGCGCGGTGATCGACCTGCACGGCACGTACCTGCGGGTCCGGTGTCTGGCCTGCGGGGCGCGCATCTCCCGGCTGACGCTGGCCGAGCGCCTGGAGCAGGCCAATCCGGGTTTCGCCGACGATCCGGCCCGCACCGGCGTGGAGGTCGCGCCCGACGCCGACGCGGTGGTCGCCGACACCGCGAACTTCCGGGTGGTCGACTGCGCCGACTGCGGCGGCATGCTGAAGCCGGACATCGTGTATTTCGGCGAGTCGGTGCCCAAAGACCGTGTGGCGGAGGCGTTCGCGATGGTCGACGCGGCCGACGCGCTCCTGGTGGCGGGCTCGTCGCTGACCGTGATGTCGGGCCTGCGCTTCGTGCGCCACGCCGCGAAGACCGGCCGGCCCGTGGTGATCGTCAATCGCGGCGCCACCCGCGCAGACGATTTGGCGACCCTGCGCTACGACGCCGGCTGCGCGCCGACGCTGACCGCGCTGGCGGACGGGGTCGCCGGGGATCGAGTACCCGCATGACCACATCGTCCGCGGAGCAGGCGATCATTCTCATCACCGGCATCCAGGCGGCCGGGAAATCGACCGTCGCGCAGGCGCTGGCCGAGCGGCTGGAGCGGTCGGTGCACGTGCGGGGAGATCTGTTCCGGCGCATGGTGATCAACGGGCGCGCGGACATGACGCCTGACCCGTCGGAGGAGGCGGTGCGTCAGCTCCGGCTGCGGCATCGACTGACCGCCTCGACCTGTGACGAGTACTTCCGGGCGGGTTTCACCGTCGTCGCACAGGATGTCGTGCTGGGTGCGCACCTCACCGAGATGGTCGAGATCATCGAGGCGCGGCCGCTGCTGGTGGTGGTGCTCGCGCCGCGGCCCGAGGCGATCGAGCGGCGCGAGGCCGGCCGCGGCAAGGACGCCTACGGCCGGTGGACCATCGACCTGCTCGACGCGGGGCTGCGGAACGAGACCCCGCGCATCGGGCTGTGGCTGGACACCTCGGACCAGACCCCGGAGGAGACCGTCGACGACATCCTCGCGCGGGCCTGGACCGAGGCCGTGATCGATTGACGGCCCGTCACCCAGGGGCGAGCCTCACATCGGGTAGATGGGGTGCTTGCGCGGGTTGAACTCGGGCTTGGTCGTCTGCTTGTCGCGCAGCAGGCGCAGCGCGTGCCGGATCTCGAGGCGGGTGCGCGAGGGTTCGATCACCGCGTCGATGTATCCGCGTTCGGCGGCGATCCACGGGGTGGCGATGGTCTCGTTGTACTGGTTGACCATGAACTCGCGGGCGGCGGCGCGGTGCTCTTCCGGTACCGCGGCCAGCTGGCGCTTGCCGAGCAGATCGACCGCGCTCTCGGCGCCGATGACCGCGATCCGGGCGGTGGGCCAGGCGAAACTGAAGTCGGCCCCGACCTGCCGGGCCGCCATCATGCCGTACGCGCCGCCGTAGGACTTGCGCACCACCAGGTTGATGATCGGCACCGTGGCCTCGATGATCGCGCGCGGGACGCGGCCGCCGCGAATGATCACGCCGGCGGCTTCCTCGGACAGCCCGGGCAGCACGCCGGGGGTGTCGGCGACGAACACCAGTGGAATGTTGAACGCGTCGCACAGCCGGATGAAGTACGTCGACTTGTCCGAGCAGGCGGCGTCGATCGAACCGCCCAGTACCAGTGGCTGATTCGCGATCACGCCGACCGGGTTGCCGTCTACCCGGGCGAATCCGGTGATCAGGTTCGGGGCGAATGTCGCACGTACCTCGTGGAATTCGCCGTCGTCGAAGATCCGCAGCAGGATCTCGTGCATGTCGTAGCCGGAGCGATCGGAGTCGGGAATGATCCGGTCGAGTTCACGGTCGGAAGCGGTGATCTCGGGTTCCAGGCCGGGGTTCACGATCGGCGCCTGTTCGACGCAGCTGGTCGGGAAGTAGCTCAGGTAGTTGCGGGCCCACTCGTAGGCTTCCTGCTCGGTGTCGGCCACGTGGTGCAGGGTGCCGCGCTCGGCCTGTACCTTCGCGCCGCCGAGTTCCTCGGCGGTGACGTCCTCGCCGTTGACGGCTTTGATCACGTCGGGCCCGGTGACGAACATGTAGGAGTCCTTGGTGCCGATCAGCACATCGGTATTGATCGGCCCGTACACCGAGCCCGCCGCGCATTTGCCGAGAATGATCGACACCTGCGGGACATAGCCCGAGAGCTTCTCCAGGACGCGCGAAATATCGCCGAACGAGGCGATCGATCCGACGGCGTCCTGAATCCGGGCGCCGCCGGAATCGTTGATCGTCACGACCGGGCAGGCATTGTCGAACGCGAAGCGCAAGGCGCGCATGAACTTCTGCGCCGACGTCACTCCGACCGAGCCGCCGTAGACGGTCTGATCGTGCGAGATGACCACGACGGGCCGCCCGTTGATCAGCCCGCGGCCGGTGACCAGTCCGTCGCCGTAGAGCGCGTCCGGCTGTCCCGGTTGCCTGGCCAGGGCGCCGGTTTCGACGAAGGTGCCGGGGTCGAGCAGCATGTTCACGCGCTCGCGAACGCTCGGGATGCCCTTCTTCTCCCGCTTGGCTCGACCGGCGTCCCCCGCCGGTTCCGCCGCGACCCCCAGGATCTTGTTCAGTTCGTCGAGCTTCGCTCGCGTGCCGATCACGCTTACCGCCACCTTCTCCCGCTGCACCGATTTGCCCCGGTGACGTTATGCGTTGTCGCCGAGGAATGATCACCAAATTAGACAAACGGGATGAATCACAAAATGCGGGGGGTGTTTGCTGGGTATCGACTCCCGGGTGTGCGCGCCCGCCGGCGCGAAATCGGGAGTTCGCCCCGGCGCACGCCCCTCGTGAACCCGGTCCATCTCCGGCGCGTCGCGGACCGCCCTTGTGGGCGCTCGGCGTGCGGTGCTCGAATCTACCGCTTTGGCGCACAATGCTTTCCCGGACCGGAAGGGGGTGGATCGGCGGGTCCCGGGGTGCTCGCGCACAAGTGAAACCTGTTCTAATCTCTCGGCATGGACGTCACATACGAAGGCACCGCACGCGAGCTCGAGACCGACACCGGGACGCTGCGCTACCACGAGGCGGGCGCGGGCGAGCCGCTGATCCTGTTGCACGGGTCCGGCATCGGTGTGAGCGGCTGGAAGAACTTCCGGGGCAATCTGGCCTACTTCGCCAAGTACTACCACTGCTACATCCTCGAGTTCCCGGGCTTCGGGATCAGTGATCCGGTGCCGGGTATGCACCCGGTCTTCGCGGCGGGCGCGGCCGTGCTGCGGTTCATGGACGCGCTCGGCATCGAATCCGCCGCCATGGTGGGCAACTCGATGGGCGGGGTGGTCGGGGTCAACCTCGCGATCAACGCGCCCGAGCGTGTCACGAAACTGGTGGCCATCGGCGGCGTCGGGCCGAACATCTTCACCACCAACCCCAGCGAGGGTTCGCGCCTGCTGCAGGAGTTCGCGGACGAGCCCAGCCGGGAACGGCTGGTGCGCTGGCTGAAGTGCATGACCTACGATCACGCGCTGGTGACCGAGGAACTGATCGAGGATCGGTGGCGGGCCGCGAGCGATCCGGCCTCGCACGCCTCGCTCGCCGCGATGTACGGCTCGAAGGCGTTCGAGGCCCAGCGCGCGATGATGGCGAAGATCGCCCCCTACTGGTCCAACATGCACAAGGTGCGGTGCCCGGTCCTGCTGACCTGGGGCATCGAGGACAGGCAGAGCCCGCCGGACATGATGCTCGTGCCGATGCGGCTCATTCCCGACGCCGAGGTCCACGTCTTCCCCCGGTGCGGGCACTGGGTGATGATCGAGGCCAAGGAGGCGTTCGAGTCGGTGACCCTGGACTTCCTGCAGCGCACCGGCCGCGGTTAGTGTGCTCGCGCTCGGATTCCGCTGAGCCGGAGTCCTGTCCGGTATTCCGGACGCGGTCGTTCCGGTAGATGGCGGCTATCGCCGGTGGATTCGGCGTTGACGTGCGGTGCCGCGGCTATCCGATGCCGGGCGTTCCCCGAAAGTCGCCGGCCTCTATAGTCGGGTCGTTGAATGCAGTTGTTGTGCCAGGGCCGAATTCGCGCTTATTTCCACTGGTGAGTCATACATACTGAAACATCGGCGGCTCAGAGGTATGGTCGGTGGCCGTGACCCGATTGTTATCGGGTTCGGTGCTAGATCGACTTGGGAGATCCATTGAAGTACACGAAATTCGCTACCACCGCCATGATCGCCATCGCCGCCACCGGAATCGCCGCGGGGACCAGCTATGCCGCACCGGGCGCCCAGGCGCCCGCGGTCGCGCAGGTCACCCCGGCGGCGGCGTCGCAGGGCACCCAGGACGGCGTCGACTACTCGGTGCAGCTGGCCGAGACCGGCAACACCGTCGTCACGCAGGTCACCGGCGGCGCCTTCCAGCTGGCCGCGGACGGTAAGGCCGTCACGCTGAAGAACGACGCGGGCCAGGTCGTCGCGGTGCTGCCGCTGGCCGGCGCCGCGGGCAACCAGGAGATCGCGCTCACCGCGGTCGTCGACGAGCAGGGCCAGCGGCTGTCGCTGACCGCGCCGAAGGCCGAGGACGTCTCGGTCAAGTTCGTCGGTTCGCAGGAGTGGTTCTTCGCCGAACTGCAGCGGGCTTCGCTCGGCGCGCTCATCGGCGCCATCATCGGCGCGTTCTTCTTCGGCATCGGCCTGCCGTTCGGCGCGCTCATCGGCCTGCTGATCGCCGGTGGCCCGTCGCTCATCGACGCGGGCCTCGCCTACTTCAGCGGGCAGCCCTGAAAATCCTGATCCTCGGCGGCACCCGGGAAGCCCGGGAAATCGCTGACATCGCTTCCGGTGAGCGAGGATTCGACATCGTCTCCTCGCTCGCCGGGCGCGTGCGCGAACCCGTCCTGCCGGTCGGCGCGGTGCGCATGGGCGGCTTCGGGGGCGTGCAGGGACTGCGGGAGTGGATCTCCGGCAACGACATCGACCTCGTGGTGGACGCCACCCATCCCTTCGCGGGCGGGATGACCGCCAACGCGGCACAGGCCGCCGCGCACCTGGGCCTGCCGGTGCTGCACCTGCGCCGCCCGGGCTGGCACGAACAACCCGGGGATCGCTGGATCCGGGTGCCCAATCTGACCGTCGCGGCCGAAACCGTTGCCGGGCTGGGGGATCGGGTCTTTCTCACCGTCGGCCGCCAGGGCGTCGCGGCCTTCGCCGGATCGGGGCAGTGGTTCCTGATCCGCGCCATCGATTCGCCCGAGAGCGCGGTGCCGGCCCGGCACGAGGTGCTGCTCGCGCGCGGGCCGTTCGCGGTCGAGGAGGAGATCGCGCTGCTCACCGCGCACGCCATCGAGGTGCTGGTGACCAAGGACAGCGGGGGAGAGCTCACCGAGGCCAAGCTGACCGCCGCCCGTGCACTGGGCCTGCCGGTCGTCATGATCGACCGCCCACCGCTGCCGGTCGGCGCCGAGCAGGTGGAAACCGTTGCCCAGGCCTGGGATTGGGTGCTCGCCCGGCGCTGAGCCGCGGTGTCAGGACAGCCGGCTGGCCGGGTCCAGGAGGTCGGGCAGCCGGTCGAACCACTCCAGGACCGCGCGTTCGTAGCGGATCCCGAAATCGAGGGTGGCGCGTTCGAACGGTGAGATGCGTTGCTCGTCATGGCCGGACAGGTAGCCGGTCAGGCGCTGTTCGTGCACGGTCCGGTTGGCGGCGATGATGCGGTCGAGGCGGTCGCGGTCGATGAAGTCGCCGAAGGACAGGGTCAGGAGCAGCGGCACGCGGATGGTCTCCGCGCCGGGATCGCGCGCGATCCATTCGGCGAAGGCCTCGCGGCCGTCCTCGGTGATGCGGTAGGGCGTGCGATCGCGCGCCCCGGTTTCGCCCTTCTCGACCAGTCCGTGCTGGTGCATGGTCGCCAGTTCCCGGTAGACCTGGCTCTGGGTGATGGTCCAGAAGTCGCCGATGCGGTCCTGGGCCAGCGTGACCAGATCCCACCCGGACATATCGCCCTGGTGTAGGAAACCGAGTAGGGACGCGGCCGTCGAATTGAGCGGGCGCCGGGTTTTCTCGTCTACCACTGCCATCCCTTCAGCCATACATTCCACTATGGAATATTATTCACCATATCGCCGGGACGTGAAGACCCGGGGTCCGTTCGCCGACTCGAAGACCGTCGTGGTGGACGCGCCCACGATGAGCAGCGTCCGCATGTCCACCTCGTCGGGGTCCAGCTCCGCCAGGGTCACCACGCGCACCGACTCCGTCGGCCCGCCCACGTCGCGGCCCAGAATCACCGGGGTCTCGGGCTTGCGATGCTCGAGCAGCAGATCCTTCATGGCCCCGACCTGCCAGGTGCGCTGGGAGGACCGCGGGTTGTACACCGCGAAGGCCATGTCGGCCGCCGCCACCGCGGCGAGCCGCCCGGCCACCACCTCCCACGGCTTGAGGCGGTCCGAGAGCGAGATCATCGCGAAGTCGTGCCCGAGCGGCGCGCCGACCCGGCTCGCCACCGCGGTCGCGGCGGTGACGCCGGGCAGCACCCGCACCGGGACGTCACGCCACTGCGGGTCGCCGGACTCCTCGATCACCGCGGCCGCCATCGCGAATACCCCGGGATCGCCCCCGGACACCACGACCACCTTCGCGCCGCGCTTGGCCATGTCCAATGCCATTGCCGCACGCTCGGATTCGACCTTGTTGTCGCTCGCGTGCCGCTGCTGGCCCGGACGCTCGGGCACCCGGTTCACGTAGGTGGCGTAGCCGACGATGTCGGTGGCCTCGGCGAGGGCGTGGGCAACCTCGGGCGTGATCCACTCCTGGGATCCGGGGCCCAGGCCCACGACGACCACCTCGCCGGGCGCATCGGCCCGCGGTCGTCCGTCCGAGGCCGCGGAGGAGCCCGCGTTCCCCGAGGCGTTCGCGAACTCGGCGCCGGTCGCCGCGTCGGCGGTGACGGCGAACGTGCCGACCCGGCCGGCCGGCGCGACCGATTCCGTTTCGCCGGAAATCGCGGCCGAATCCGCTACGCCGAGAACGCCATTCGGTGCGGTCGTGCGCGCGGTGGCGCGTGCTTCGGAGTTTGTCGCAGCCGATTCGGCGTTCGAGGCGCGTGTGCCGGGGTTTGTCGTCGTCTCGGTCAGCGGGATGCGCGTCTGCGGTGCGGGACCGGGCACGATCGTGATGGCGAAGTACGGCACGCTCGCCTCGTCCACGTCCGCGGCGCGCAGCACGCGCTGGCGGGTGCTGCTGGCTCGCTCGATGTAGAACGCGTCGTCCAGGCGGCCGGAGTCCGCAAGGGCCTGGCGCACACCGGGATACGTGCGCCCGAGCTTCATGATGGCGGCGGCGTCGGTCTCACGCAACCGGCGGGTGAGCTCCTCGGTGCCCATGGTTCCGGGCAGGATCGTCAGCACCTGTTCGCCCTCGACGATCGGGGTCGCCAGGGCGGCCGAGGCGGCGCTGACCGAGGTGACGCCCGGGATGATCTCGCTGTCGAAGCGGTCGGCCAGGCGCCGGTGCATGTGCTGGAAAGAGCTGTAGAACAGCGGATCTCCGGCCGCGAGCAGCGCCACCGAACGCCCCGCCGCCAGGTGCTCGGCCAGCCGGGCGGCCGCGCTCTCGTAGAAGTCGTCGATCGCGCCCTGATAGCCGCCGGGATGTTCGGTGGTCTCGGTGGTGACCGGGTAGACCAGATGCTCCTCGAGCTGGCCCGCGCGCATGTAGGGCGCGGCGATGGCGCGCGAGATGCTGCGGCCGTGCCGGGCGCTGTGGAAGGCGATCACGTCGGCGGCGCCGATGATCCGCGCCGCCTTGACCGTCACCAGTTCCGGATCGCCGGGACCCAGGCCGATGCCCCAGAGCTTGCCGCTCATTCTTGTTCGCTCGCAATCGCGTTGAGGGCGGCAGCGGTGATCGCGCTGCCACCGCGCCGGCCCCGCACGGTCAGGAATTCGATGTCGCCGTACTCGGCCAGGGCCTGTTTGGACTCGGCCGCGCCGATGAACCCGACCGGGATGCCGATGACCGCCGCCGGGCGCGGGGCGCCCGCGTCGAGCATGTCCAGGAGATGGAACAGCGCGGTCGGGGCGTTGCCGATGGCGACCACCGCGCCGTCCAGGCGGTCGCGCCACAGCTCCAGCGCCGCGGCGGATCGGGTGTTGTCCATGGCCGCGGCCAGGGCGGGCACGCGCGGGTCGGCCAGCAGGCACAGCACGTCGTTGTCCGCGGGCAGGCGCCTGCGCGTCACCCCGGAGGCGACCATGTTCGCGTCGCACAGAATCGCGTTCCCGGCCCGCATCGCCGCGCGCGCGGCCGCCACCACACCGGGGCTGTAGTCGATGTCGGCGGCCAGATCCACCTGCCCGCAGGCGTGGATCATGCGCACCACCACCTGCGACACATCCGCGGGGAACCGGGCCAGATCGGCCTCGGCGCGAATCGTGGCGAACGAGCGCCGATAGATCTCGGCCCCGTCGGTGAGGTAGCTGGTGCGCACGTCGGACATGGTGTCCAGCCTAGATTTCGCCCGCACGCGGCCTCGGGGCGGGTGGCAGCGGTCACCTCGAATCCGCTTCGGAGTGCACCGGATCAGGTCCGCGGTCGCTCGAGGATGCGGGACATGACGATGCTGCTCCGGGTTCGCCCGACGCGCGCGTTCTCCCGGATCCGCTCGACGGTCACCTCGATCTCGGCCATGTCCCGAGCCATGACGTGCACCAGCGCGTCGGCCTCCCCGGCGATCGTCCACACGCCGATGACCTGCGGAATCGGTTCCAGGCTGCGGCGCAGTTCGGCGGGGGAGATGTTGTCGCGGTAGTAGACCTCCACGTACGCCTCGGTGCGCCAGCCGAGCGCGGCGGGGTTGACCTGCGCGCTGAAGCCGGTGATCTGCCCGCCCGCGACCATCTTGTCGACCCGGCGTTTGACCGCGGGCGCGGAGAGTCCGACGAGCGCGCCGATTTCCTGGAACGACGCCCGCGCGTGTTTGAGCAAATGGGCCAGAATGCGGCGATCGATGTCGTCCATGTCCACCCTTTCGGCGGCTGACGCAATGAATCTTCGTCAATGTCCGAATTTGCGCAACATATCGCTATATCTGACGCAACGGTACCGCACATACCTTCGTGAGCACGCACGTTCCTCGTTCGACCGAATCACATCGAAGGAGCTTCGTTGACTTCCGCAGCCACGCTCCGCGCTCCCGAACCGGCGGATGATCGCCGCCCGAGCGCGCGCCGGTATCTGATGTGCCGACCCGAGCATTTCGAGGTCAGCTACGCGATCAACCCCTGGATGGATACCTCGGCGCCGGTGGACCGGGCATTGGCCCTGGCGCAGTGGGACGCGCTGCGCGCGGCGTACGAGGCGCACGGGCATCGGGTGGAGGTGATCGAGGGGGTGCCCGGCCTGCCCGACATGGTGTTCGCCGCCAACGGCGGCCTGGTCATCGGGGACCGGGCGCTCTCGGCCCGCTTCGCCAATCCCGAACGCGCGCAGGAGGGTCCGGCCTACCATCGGTGGCTCGGTGAGCGCGGCTTCACCCGTCTGGGCGCGGCGGCCGAAATCAACGAGGGCGAGGGCGATTTCGCGATAGCGGGGGACCGCATCCTGGCCGGAACCGGGTTCCGCAGCTCCCGGGCCGCGCACCGCGAGGTGCAGGAGTTCTTCCACCTGCCGGTGGTGTCGCTGGATCTGGTGGATCCCCGGTACTACCACCTCGATACCGCGCTCATGGTGCTCGGCGACACCATCGCGTATTTCCCGGGCGCGTTCACCGGCGCGAGCGCGCGCCTGCTGGCCCGCATGTATCCCGACGCGGTGATCGCCACCGCCGCGGACGCCGAGGTGCTCGGGCTCAACGGGGTCTGCGACGGGCGGCACGTGTTCCTGAGCGATCGGGCCACCGGGCTGGCCGCGGAGTTGCGCGCGCGGGGCTACGAGCCGGTCGGCATCGATCTGTCCGAGCTGCTCAAGGCCGGCGGCAGCGTCAAATGTTGCACGCTGGAACAGCATTCGGTGCGCACCGCGGCGCTGCCGGACGACGTGCCGCTGCTGAACGCGGAGTTCCCGGTCGGCGACGAGCCGGCCGATGACGAGTCCTCCATGGACGTCGAGCCGCTGGCGGGCTGACGTCCCGGCGTGGAGCCGGTCGGGGCTCCGAGCCGGTGCGCGGGTGCCGTTCGTCGCGGGCGGCGACGGCACCCGCGTGCCGGTCCCCTGTCATTCCGTGGTGGTGCGGCGTCGTTCGGCGCGGTGCTCGAGCGTCTCGACGACGCGCTGCCAGGCGGGCGCCGCCGCGGCGATGTGGGTGGTCACGAGGCGCCGGTGCCCGGCGGTAGCCCCGGGCCGTTCGTGCGCGGCGGCCCAGGCGTCGAGTTCGTCGATGAGGCGGTCCAGGCGCGGGTCCGCCGGATCCCAGTCGGCCGCGCGATCGGTGGCGAGCATCAGTCGGGTGGTTTCGGGGTCGTCGAGCAGGGCGTTCTTCTCCCGGACGCGCTGGGCCACGGCGCCGGGATCCAGCGCGCGCAACAGGATCCACGCGTCGCGTTCGAGGCGCACCCGCGGCTCGCCGATGCCGAGGTCGCGCATGCGATCGAGGACGGCGACCACCTCCGGCGGCAGTACGAGGCGTTCGCCGCTGTCCAATGCGGCTATGCGGCGGCGGTATTCGGAGATCTGCTCGATCCGGCGTTCGAGGTCGGCGTCGATCTCGGCCAGGGCGGAGGCGAATTCGGGCGCGGGTGCGTGCAGCAGCGCGCCGATGCGCGCGAGTGGTACCCCGGCGTCGGCGAGGGTGCGGACGCGGATGAGATCCACCGCGGCCTGGGCGGGGTAGCGGCGGTATCCGGAGGCGTCGCGGTCGGGTTCGGGGAGCAGGCCGATGTGGTGGTAGTGGCGCACGGTGCGCACGGTCACGCCCGCGGTCGCCGCGAGCTGCCCGATCGTGAGCACCGTTCCCCCGGGGTCGTCGATGTCGTTCCCGCGGTGTTCGCGAGTCGTCCCGAGTCTAGGACCGGGCGAGATCGACGACATCGCGGATGGCCCGCGCGACCGCGTCCGGGCGGTCGAAGCAGAGGCGGTGGTGGAAGGTGCCGGTGATTACGCGGTGTTCCCCGCGCGTGACCGTGCGCGCGAAGGCCGCGTCCATGGCCAGGCGGCCTGCCCGCTGCCGTTCGAGATCATCGTCCGAGATCGCGGCGCGCAGGCCCGGATCGACCCCGGCGACGCTGAGCGCGATCACCGGGACATCGGGAACGCCGAGGCCCGCGCGCACTTCGGCGGCCAGGTCGACCAGCTGCGCGCGCTCGCGCATCCCGCTGCGGATCCAGGGCGCGCTGTCCTTGGCCGCGAGCAGCGCGGTCCGTATCGGGCCGGGATAGTCGGCCAGGAGTTGTGCGTTCATCTTGCGCAGCGTGGGCCGCAGCCGGGTGAGCTGGTCGAAGTCGGGCGCCGTGCGTTCGGCCGCCGCGAGCCGCAGCGGCTCGGGCATGAAGTCGTCCCACTCGCGGTGCACGGCGTCGAGCCATACCAGGCCGGCCACCTCGTTCGGGTAGAGCTGGGCGAACCGGTGGGCGAACAAGCCGCCGAGCGAATGCGCGGCGAGCACGTACGGGCCGTCGATTCCCTCGGCGCGCACCAGCTCTCGCGCCTCGGTCGCGATGGCGTGCGCGGTGCGGGGTGCGCCCAGCGCGTCGCTGTACCCGGTGTCGCCCCGGTCGTACACCACCGCCGTGGTGAACTCCGAAACACGCTGCTGCACACCGAAATAGTCCAGTCCCACCGCGCTCGCGCCGGGGAAGAACACGACGGCGGGCCCGCCGCTGCCCGCGCGGTGCACGAAGACCCTGCGGCCGTCGATCGTCCGGAAGCCGCCGATGGGCGGCACGTTCTCGTTCACACATTCCGTGCTGTTCGTCATGGGATCACCGTGCAACCCTGACGCAGCGTCATGGTCAAGTCCGATGACCTGACCGGTCGGCGTTAGCCTCGTAGAAATTCGACAATGGGAATATGCGCATCTACGCATTGAAGTCGGGCGTGGATCGGCCCGGCCATCGAGGTCCGTCCGGGAAACAGGAAACCCCCGCCCGGATTCGGGCGGGGGTCGGCTCGGCGCGTGGCAGCCGGGAGAGTCCCGGCTACCGGGCCAGGTCAGCGAGTGGCGTCGGGAACCCACTTGAAGCCGCTGGCGCCTGTGTTCACGCAGATGACCGGCTTGCCGGTGTTGACGTCCCAGGCGGGCTTCATGCCTTCACTGCGGGTGCACGGGGTGTGTGCCCGCGGGGTGGAGGCCGAGGCCGGGGCCGCGACGCTGATGAGCGCGGTGGCGACGGCTCCGCCGATCAGTGCGGTGGTGACGAGCTTGATCATGACTGCTGCCTTCCTTCGATGAACATGCGAGGAGGCTCCCCCCTCTGGTCGCACGTCGTAGTCTGCCGGGCGTAAGTGCGAAAGCCAAATGAATTTCCGCACTGGTGAATTCGCTCACAGATGTATGAAAGGCGCTGCTGTGCAGGTGAACTGCGGTGTGTTCAGGGTGCGGAACTCGCGGCGGCGGCTTCGATCCAGTTGGAGAACTCGCACGCCAGGTGCCACCGATGCCCGGTGACCATCGCCGGCAGAATCGGCAGCGGGAACTCGACGGTCAGCCGGGCGTGGAATCCGGTGCCGGTGTCGCGGAACTGGTGTCGCACACCGCCGATCGCGGTTCCGTCCAGTGCGCGCGCGACCCCGGCGATCTGGTGCGGGAAGAGCGGGTCCGGGGGAGTGGTCAGGCTCGAGACGTCGGTGTAGTCGACCAGGAACAGCGTCGCGAGCGGGCTCGAACCGGTGGTCTCCAGTACCACCTGTCCGCGCTCGCTCACCCCGAAGTCGAAATGATCGGGGCACGCCCGCAGCATCGCGGTGGTGTCGGAGCTGCTGGCGGCCTTTTCGAACCAGGCCACGAATCGTGCCGCGCCGCCGCCGGTTACGTGTAGATCGGTGACGCTGCGCCGGCGTCCCGGTACCCGGGCCTGCGCCTGGGCGACGCGGTCGGCCCAGCGGGTGTCGCGGGCGAGCCGGGCCCGGATCTCGGCCGATCCCAATTCGAGTTTCGTACGCAGCAGCGCTTCGCGGCGTTCGGCGACGTCGCCCGCCGCCGGGGCGGCCACCCCGAGCTTGCGTGCGGCGGCGTCGATGCGACGGCTCTCCCAGGCGAGCACGGCGTCCCGCCCGGCCGTGCGTCCGTTCAACTCGGCGACGATGCCGACGGTGTGCGCTGCGCTCATTGTCCCGTCCTTAAAGCTAGTATTTCTGCACTTAAGACGGTAGTCGTGCCGGGTAGTCGAGTGCAAGTGTCACGTCGGGATGTGTGAAGAACGCCCCGCGAACTGCGCGTTTCGTCGTCGTCGTGGCCGTTCGCGGGGGTCGGGGGCCGGAGTCGGCTCATTAACGCATCGGCCAACCGTCGCGATCACGTGTGTGATCGAGGTTCGCGAACCGGACCGGGGAGGGTGTGTATGCGGGTGGCGGTTGTGCTCGCCGTCGCGGTGATCGCGGCGACGAGCGGGTGTTCGGACTATCCGGCCGACAGCGCCGAAGAGGCGGTGCGTTCGCACATCGAGGCCGCCGATCGTGGCGATGTCACGGCGCTGCGGGAGCTGGCATGCGGAGATCTCGCGCAGGCCATGGCTTCTCGCACCGACGAGCAGGTTCGAGCCGCCTTCGCGGACTACTACGATCCCGCACCCGATTGGTTCAGCGACGAGCAGCGAGGGGACAGGGTGTGGGTGTCCGGGTACTACTCCGGCATCAGCCACCTCGAGATCGCGTTCGTCACCGAGCGGCACGGTGACTGGCAGGTGTGTGAGGTCCGCCGGGGCAACGGACCGTACGGCGCGCTACCCGGGCCGTTCGGCTGAGTGCCGGAACCGATTCGGGGACGGGCGTTTTCGGTTCCTCGCCGCCGCTGCGTCCGCCGTATTCCGGTAGCGGGTGGATGAGTCGGGTCGACGCCGGCGGTCAGGTGTCGGCGGGATCGATCCGGTAGCCGGTGGGTGTGGCCGTCACGTCGGTGACCGCGCCGCGCGGGCGGCCGCAGTGGCGTTCGCAGCCGGACCAGTGCTGGCGGCCCGAGGCGACCACCTCCTCCGGGAGCAGGTCCGCGCGGGGGACGGTGGGGGCGCCTACCGGGACCACGCGGCCCGACTCGACGGCCTCGGCGGCGTCGGACCGGATGTCGGTCAGGGACTTGGCGCACCCGGGCCGGCCCGCGCACGCGGTGACCTGTAGCCAGGGGGAGGTGGCGTCGAAGATCAGGCCCATGGGGGCCAGGACGCGGACCACCTGTTCGGCGGCCCATTCCTCGAGGTCGGTGATGATCAGGCTGCGCCAGGGGGTCAGGTAGATCGGGCGTTCGATCGCGGCGATGAACTCCGCGGTGCGCGCCTCCAGCGAGCCGAGTCGTACGCCCGCGCCGAGGGTGACCAGGTCGTCGGCCTGGGTCAGCCAGCCGATCGGAACATCGTGGGGCGCGGTCGTTTCCAGCGGTTCGGCGGTGGTGATCAGGTGCGGGTGCGCGATCAGCAGGTGATCGGCCAGCCGGCGGGGACCGTCCGCGATCTCGTGCAGTCGCCACTGGTCGTCCCGCAGGTCCAGGAAGCCGTGGGCGGCCGCGAGCATGACCTCGACCGCGCCGTCGGCGGTGACCCGCAGGCCCGAATCCGCGCCGCCGAGCAGCAGCGCGAAGGTGTCACCGTCCACGCCGTGCACGCCGATGTCGCCGCCGAGCCCGCTCACGTCACCGCGCCCGTCGTCGAGGGTGAACAGCACCCGGCCCGGCAGCTCGGCCAGCCGCGGCGCCGCGAGCAGACCCGCGTCCAGCGCCGGGACCAGCGCGTGCACCTCGGCGAGACCGCCGACCCGGCCGGACAGCGGCGAGGCGATGATGTTGCGCACCCGTTCGTGCGAGGCGCTCGGGAGCAGCCCGGCCGCGGTGAGGCGCTGTTCGAGCGCGGCGGCGTCGTGCACCCGGCGCAGTTGCACGTTGCCGCGCGAGGTGAGTTCGATGTGCCCGTCGCCCAGGTCGCGGGCGGCCTCGGCGACGGCCTGCAGCTGGTCGGGGGCCAGGCGCCCGCCGGGGATCCGGATGCGGGCCAGGGGTCCGTCGGCGGCCTGGTGCAGGCGCAGCACGCCGGGGCAGGAATCGGGTTCGGATCGCGTCATGTCCACACCAGGGTACGGCGGGCGTCCGGGGTGAACGCCCGCCGTACCGGGGACGCTCACCCCGCGTGATGCGGTTCGATCGAGGCAGGCAGCCCGCGCTCGCGCGCGAACGCGGGCGTCTTCTCCCAGGAGTCGTTGAGCAGACTCGGAATCATGTGTTCGTCGACCCGGTCGCGATGCACGGTCGTCATCATGACCGTGAGTCCGAAGAGCAGGGTGGCCGCGCAGATGATGCCCGCGAGTACCGCCCACCGTGTCTGCCCGCTGCCCGCCGCGGTCAACGCCATTGCCAGCGTCGCGAAGGCAACCAGTACGCAAAAATATCCTGACCAGGCGGCGAATCGGTTCCGCCTGACCCATCCGGGAGTATTCGCCATAGCGGCAGCGTACGCGTGGCGAACAAGCGCGAAAAGGCTCGTGCACCAGGGTTTGCCGCACTGTGACACTAGCGCGATCCACACCGTCGCCCCGTCGCGATCCGCGCGGTGACACCGGCGCGACAGCGACTGTGACGCGGGGCGCGATCACCGCGGCGCGAGACCGGCGCGATAGCATCGGCGGGCTCGTCGGACGGAAGAAACCGGTGCAATTCCGGTGCGGTCGCGCCACTGTGACAGTCAGACCTTCTCCAGCGAGTGCCATACCGTGCTGGGCGCGTCCACCCGAGGAAGGCCGAAACCCGTGATTCTGCTGTTGTCCACGTCCGATACCGATCTGCTGAGCGCGCGAGCCAGCGGAGCCGAGTACCGGCTCGCCAACCCCGCGCGCCTGCTGCCCGAGGACCTGCCCGGTCTGCTCGACGGCGCGGATCTGGTGATCGTCCGCATCCTCGGCGGCAAGCGGGCCTGGGAAGAGGGCCTGGAGACCGTGCGCGCCAGCGGGATTCCCGTGGTCGCGCTGGGTGGCGAGCACGCCCCCGACGCCGAGCTCATGGAGTGCTCGACCGTGCCCGGCGGTGTGGCCGCCGACGCGCACAACTACCTGGCCGCCGGTGGTCCGGCGAACCTGTTGCAGCTGAGCAACTTCCTGTCCGACACCGTGCTGCTCACCGGTCACGGCTTCGAGCCGCCGGTGGAACTGCCGCGCTGGGGTGTGCTCGAGCGCGCCGAGCGCGAGCTGCCCGCGGGCGCGCCCACGGTAGCCGTCGTCTATTACCGGGCCCAGCACCTGGCCGGGAACACCGGCTACATCGACGCGCTGTGCACCGCCATCGAGGACAAGGGCGCGCGGGCGCTGCCCATCTACTGCGCCTCGCTGCGCACCGCCGAGACCGAACTGCTCGCCGAACTGCGCAAGGCCGACGCGCTGGTGGTGACCGTGCTCGCGGCCGGCGGTACCAAGCCCGCGACCGCCTCCGCGGGCGGGGACGACGAGGCCTGGGACGTGGGCGCGCTCGCCGACCTGGACGTGCCGATCCTGCAGGGCCTGTGCCTGACCAGCGGTCGTGCCCAGTGGGAGGCCAACGACGACGGGCTGTCCCCGCTCGATGTCGCCACCCAGGTCGCGGTGCCCGAGTTCGACGGCCGCATCATCACGGTTCCGTTCTCGTTCAAGGAGTTCGACGAGGACGGGCTGTCCACCTACGTGCCCGATCCCGAGCGCGCGTCGCGCGTGGCCGGTATCGCCTCCCGGTACGCGCGGCTGCGGCACATCCCCAACTCCGAGAAGCGCGTGGCGATCGTGTTCTCGGCGTACCCGACCAAGCACGCCCGCATCGGCAACGCCGTCGGCCTGGACACCCCGGCCAGCGCCATCAAGCTGCTGAACGAATTGCGTTCGGCCGGATACGATCTCGGCGAACCGGGGGAGATCCCGGGGCTCGAGGCCGGGGACGGCGACGCGCTGGTACACGCGCTCATCGCCGCGGGCGGCCAGGATCCGGACTGGCTGACCGCGGAACAGCTGGAGGGCAACCCGATTCGCATCGGCGCGGGCACCTACGGGCAATGGTTCGCCGAACTGCCCGAGGATCTGCGCGAGGGCGTGGAGGAGGCGTGGGGCGCCGCGCCCGGTGAGCTGTACGTGGACCGCTCGGCCGATCCGGCCGGTGAGATCGTCATCGCCGCCATGCGATTCGGCAACGTGGTGATCATCGTGCAGCCCCCGCGCGGATTCGGCGAGAACCCGGTTGCGATCTATCACGACCCGGATCTGCCGCCGAGCCATCACTACCTGGCCGCCTACCGCTGGATCGCCGCGCCGGACGGTTTCGCCGCCGACGCCATGGTGCACCTGGGCAAGCACGGCAACCTGGAATGGCTGCCGGGCAAGACCCTGGGCATGTCGGCCTCCTGCGGCACCGACGCCGCGCTCGGGGATCTGCCGCTGATCTACCCGTTCCTGGTGAACGATCCGGGCGAGGGCACCCAGGCCAAGCGCCGCGCCCACGCCACCCTGGTCGATCACCTCATCCCGCCGATGGCGCGCGCGGAAACCTACGGCGACATCTCGCGGCTCGAGCAGCTCCTCGACGAGCACTCCAACATCTCCACACTGGATCCGGCCAAGCTGCCCGCCATCCGCCAGCAGATCTGGACGCTCATGCGCGCGGCCAAGATGGACCACGATCTGGGCTTGGCCGAGCGGCCCGAGGAAGACGTCTTCGACGACATGCTGCTGCACGTCGACGGCTGGCTGTGTGAGATCAAGGACGTGCAGATCCGCGACGGCCTGCACATCCTGGGGCAGGCGCCGGCCGGGGAGGCCGAGGTCGACCTGGTGCTGGCGATGCTGCGCGCCCGCCAGCTCTGGGGCGGTGAGGTCAACGTGCCGGGCCTGCGCGAGGCGCTGGGCCTGAGCGAGGCCGGGGACGAATCCCGCGAACGCGTCGACACCTTCGAAGGGGTTGCGCGCGAACTGGTCTCGGCCATGCAGGCGGTCGACTGGGACGTGCAGGCGATCGACGCCATCACCGAACAGCTCGTCCAGGACGGGGACGCCGTCGCCATCGCGGGCGCCGAACCCGAGTCGAGGCTGTCCGCGGTGCGCCGGGTGCTGGGCTTCGCGGCCACCGAGGTGGTGCCGCGCCTGCGCCAGACCGGGGTCGAGGTCGCGCGCATCCTGCACGCGCTCGACGGCGGGTTCATTCCGGCCGGGCCCAGTGGTTCGCCGCTGCGCGGCCTGATCAACGTGCTGCCCACCGGGCGCAACTTCTACTCGGTCGATCCCAAGGCCGTGCCCTCGCGCCTGGCGTGGGAAACCGGTCAGGCCATGGCGGATTCGCTGCTGGCGCGGTACCTGGCCGATCACGGGGAGTACCCGCGCTCGGTCGGGATCTCGATCTGGGGCACCTCGGCCATGCGCACCTCCGGCGACGATATCGCCGAGGTGTTCGCGTTGCTGGGTGTGCGCCCGGTGTGGGACGAGGCGAGCAGGCGCGTCACCGAGCTCGAGGCCATCGGGCTCGAGGAGCTGGGCCGTCCGCGCGTGGACGTGACCGTGCGCATCAGCGGGTTCTTCCGGGACGCGTTCCCGCACGTGCTGGCGCTGCTCGACGACGCGGTGCGCCTGGTCGCGGATCTGGACGAGCCCGCGGAATCGAACTACGTGCGCGCGCACGCGCAGGCCGATCTGGCCGAGCACGGCGACGAGCGGCGCGCCACCACGCGCATCTTCGGCTCCAAGCCCGGCACCTACGGCGCGGGTCTGCTGCAGCTCATCGATTCCAAGAGCTGGCGCACCGATGACGATCTCGCGCAGGTGTACACCGCGTGGGGCGGATTCGCCTACGGCCGCGAGCTCGACGGCGTGCCCGCGGCCGACGACATGCGCACCGCGTATCGGCGAATCGCGGTGGCGGCCAAGAACACCGACACCCGCGAGCACGATATCGCCGACTCGGACGACTATTTCCAGTATCACGGCGGCATGGTGGCCACCGTGCGCGCGCTGACCGGAAAGAACCCCGAGGCCTATATCGGCGACAGCACCCGCCCGGACGCCGTGCGCACCCGCACGCTGTCCGAGGAGACCACCCGCGTGTTCCGTGCGCGCGTGATCAATCCGCGCTGGCTCGAAGCCATGCGCCGGCACGGGTACAAGGGCGCGTTCGAAATGGCCGCCACCGTCGACTATCTCTTCGGATATGACGCGACAACCAATGTCGTCGCCGATTGGATGTACGAAAAGCTCGCCGAGAGCTACGTTTTCGACGACGTGAATCGCAAGTTCATGGAGCAGTCGAATCCCTGGGCGCTGCACGGTATCGCGGAGCGTTTGCTGGAAGCGGCGGAGCGGAAACTGTGGGAGGCGCCCGAATCCGAGACGCTGGAACGGCTGCGTCAGGTGTATCTCGAAACCGAAGGCGAACTGGAGTAGGCGAATTCCGCCGCGCGCGGCGCGGCGGCGGGCGATGACGGTGGTGCCGGGGCCTCGGACGTTGAGGACATCAGCGGACAACCCCGGCACCTGTCCTATCCGCGGGCCGAGTCTGAGGGGACCATAAGAATCGTCCCGGCGTCTCGGGGAGGCGGCGGGAACTCCAATCCCATTATTGGGATCGATAATTGGATGTTGATTCCCGATTCGCGGCGTGCACGATGCACGCGCAATTCGATCGTGTTCTTCGGCGTCGCATTCCGTGCACGCCCGGTGTGCGCACCGGCGAATCGGCCTTTCACCGGCAGGAACGCATGATGAAAATCGCCAAAATCGCCGCGACAGCCCTTTTCTCGATCGCCACGCTCTGCGTCGCGACCGCTACCGCGCACGGTGAACCCGGGGTGGCGAATCCGGGTATCAGTGGTGTCGATCGAGGGGTCGAGTACACCACCAGCCTGGCGCCCGACCGCTCGGCCGTCACCACCACCCTGGCCGCGGGCCGCTTCGAACCGGTCGCGGGCGCGGTCAATGTGATCGGCCCCGCCGGTGAGACCATCGCCGCGCTGCCGCTCACCTACCAGGTCGCGGACCGGACGGTGAGCGTCCTACCCGAGATCGACGCCGCCGGAACGACATTGACGGTCCGCCCGGCCAACGCCGCCGACGTGGTCGTCCCGACCGCGGAGTCCGTGGCACTGCAGCAGGTGGCCAACGCCGGGACGATCGTCGCGGGGGCGGTCATCGGGTGCCTGGTCGGCATCGTCATCGGCATCTGGTTCTTCGGGATCGGCGCCATCATCGGTTGCGGGGTCGGCGGATTGATCGGCGCGATCATCGGCGGGCAGCAACCGTGAGGTGACACCGGACGTGCGTGCGGGCTCCGGCCCGCGGGCACCGGACCGCCGGGCAACGCAACCGCTCCGGCGGTCCTGCCATGTCCGGACCCGGTGCGGCGGGTCTCCGGAAGTGGTGCCCCTGACGGGGCCGTAACCCGAATCCGCTACGGCGATAACGGATTCGAATCCGGGTGATCAGGGGGTGGCGGTCACTTCGATGCCGATGGTGCCCGACTTACCACGCCGCAGCACACTGCCGGTGACGATCAGGAAGCCCTGGATGCCGTAGCGCTTCTTGATGAGCGAGCGGGTGCGGTCGCTGCCGGCGTCGTCCTGGATGATCGCGGTGCCCTTGACGATGTCGCCGCGGGTCTTGCCGCGCACGTCGCAGGGCTGGATGGTGACCTCGGGGTTGCGGCGGATGCGCTTGACCTTCCAGCTGTCGGTCACCGTCCAGATGTACAGGCGGCCGTTGTCGAGGGCGGCCCACAGGGGCGTGCCGACGGGGGTGCCGTCCTTCTTGAACGTGGTCAGCATGACGTATTGGGCGGTCCCGGCCGGGCCGAAGGGGTTGTCCACGATCGCAGCCTAGCCGGTGCGCGGGCGGGCGGCCCGGCATCGCCGCCGGGCGCGAGCTCCCGGCCATCTTCCCGCAACAAGTCATAGGCGCGTGTCCAGTGGGCTTTGTAGGCTGATTCGCGGAGGAGAACAGTGCGAGGAGGCAGTAATGGTGGCGACTTCGGTTCCCATGCTCTGGGGCGGCAATCTGCCGGAGACTCTCGATTTCTACAAGACGCTGGGCTACGTCGTCACGTACGAGCAGCATCGCCCGTACAGCTACGGGGCGGTGCGGCGCAACGGATTCGAACTGCACTTCGGTCCGACGCCCAAGGAACTCGACGCCCAGCGGGCGCACATCGGGTGCCTGGTGGTGGTCGACGAGGTCGAACCCTGGCACGTGGAGTTCACCGCCGCGCTGCGCGCCAAGTACGGGCGCATCCCCGCCCGCGGGACGCCGCGCATCACCCGATTCCGGCCCGGGCAAACGCGTTTCACCGTCGTGGACCCGGTCGGCAACACCGTCATCTACATTCAGCGCGATGAACCGGACCCCGAATACGGCGGGTCCGCGGCGCTCGAGGGGCTGGCCCGGGTGCTGGACCACGCCCGAATCCTGCGGGACTCCAAGAACGACGACGTGGCCGCCGCCCGCGTCATCGAGACCGGCCTGCGCCGGCACGCCATCAAGGCCAGCCCGGTCGAGCGGGCCCGCGCGCTGGCCATGCTCGCCGAGATCGCGGCCGCCGCGGAGGATGCCGGCCGGGTGGCCCAGTTGATCGCGCAGATCGACACCCTCGCGCTCTCCGACGATGATCGCGCGGTGGTGGACGACGAGCTCAAAGCGGTAGCGGCGCTGCGGGACTGGCTGGCCGAACAGGCCTGACGCGGCCGGGCCGGTGCGTTACCGGCCCGCGGCGTCCGGTGTCGGGCGGCGGGTGCGCGCCGGGTGGGTGGAACGGGTGCGGCCGGGCGTGCGGCGCCGGATGCGCGGGACGTCCGGGCGCGGTCACCGGGTGCGGGCGCCGACCATACGCAGTGCGAGCGTGGCGTATTCGTCGCCGAGGGTCTCCGGGGTGCTGCGGTAGCCGGGGCGATACCAGCGCGAGGTGTCCACGCTCAGGCCCAGCAGGGCCAGGGCGGTCGCGCTCGGATCGGTGATGTCGAATTCGCCGGTGCGCGCGCCGTCCGCGGTCAGATCGCGGATCAGGCGGTGCAGGCCGTGCTGGACCTCGGTCACCTCGGCGCGGTGGTCGGGGGTGAGATCGGTCAGGTGGTAGAGCACGACGCGGACCGACCCGCTGTAGCGGGCATGCCAGACGGTCAGCTCGCGCACGGTGCGGGCCAGGCGCTCGGTGGCGGTGCCGGGGCCGGCCGCCGCGGCCTCGGCCACCTGCTGGGTCAGGCGCAGCGCCGAGAGCGAGATACGGTGCAGAACTTCCTCTTTGGAGCGGAAATGCACGTACAGCCCGGCCGGGCTGAGGCCCGCGCGGGCGGCGATGTCACGGGTGGTGGTGGCGTGGAAACCGCGCTCGGAGAAGGCGTCGATGGCCGCGAGGAAGATGCGGCGCTGCCCGTCGGGGAAGCGGCGACCGCCCTCGAGCTGCGCCAACGCCGTGGCCAGCGCGGCATTGCCGGGATCCAGGCCGGTTTCGGTCCCGGGCGGATGCCCGTTGCCCGGGGCCTGCGGCCGGTCGATCCCGGCGCCCTGCGGTACGTCGTCGATGTTCATCGAATCATTATCGTGCAGAGAGGTTTTCGCGCGCGCGGCCGGGCGTGGATCATCCAGTGGGCCGCCGCCTGATCGCGGCTCGTTCGCGGTCGATCGCGGTGGTCAGGCGACGAGAGTGAGCACCTGCGGTCCGTCGGCGGTGATGGCCACGGTGTGTTCGGAATGGGCGGTGCGCGAGCCGTCGGCCGAGCGGATGGTCCAGCCGTCCGGGTCGGTGTAGACGCGGTCGGTGGTGCGGGCGAACCACGGCTCGATGGCGATGGTCAGGCCCGGGCGCAGGCGGTAGCCGCGGCCGGGGCGGCCGTCGTTGGCCACGTGCGGATCCTCGTGCATGGTGCGGCCCAGGCCGTGGCCGCCGAATTCGGTGTTCACCGGGTAGCCGTGCGCGGCGGCGACAGCGGCGATGGCCGCGGAGACGTCGCCGAGGCGATTGCCGGGCTGGGCGGCGGCGATCGCGGCGTCCAGGGCCAGTTCGGTGGCGCGGATGAGGCGGGTGTCCTCGGGGGCGGCGGTGCCCACGGTGACGGTCGTGGCCGCGTCGGCCACCCAGCCGTCGATGCTCACCGCCAGATCCATGGTGAGCACGTCGCCGTCGCGCAGGTCGTAGTCGAAGGGCAGGCCGTGCAGTACGGCGTCGTTGACCGACAGGCACACCGTGTTGCGGAAGGGGCCGCGCCCGAACGAGGGGGAGTAGTCCCAGTAGCAGGAGACCGCGCCGCGCTGCCTAATGCGCTCGCGCACATGGGCTTCGAGCTCGAGGAGGTTCACCCCCACCGCGGCGCGCTCGCGCAGTTCGGCCAGTACCTCGGCGACGAATCGGCCCGTGACCCGCATGCGGGCGATCTCCGCCGCGGTCTTGAGTTCCACCATGACAACCTCCGTGATCGGTATTTTAATACCGACCATAGCCGCCCGTGGTATTTTTATCCCAATCGCGGCGAACGGCCGCACCCGCCCGGGCCGCCGGGCGGCATACCGGCAGACAGGTGAGGTTTCATGGTTCGGCTTCCACTGACCCCGGCGCAGCTCGAGGCCGGCCGCCGCCTGGGCCGCGCGCTGCGCACCGCCCGCGGTGAGCGCGAGCTCGTCGAGGTCGCCGCCGCGGCGGGCATCTCGCCCGAGACCCTGCGCAAGATCGAATCCGGCCGGTTGCCGACGCCGGCGTTCGGCACGGTGGTGGCCCTGAGCCGCACCCTGGACATCCCGCTCGAAGAGCTCGCCGAGAACTGGAATCCCACTGCGGAGGCCACGCGCTCGGCGTCCTGACGCGCGGGCGTTCCCCCGCCGGTGGTTGGTCGCGACCGCCGCTGCCGCCTCAGTCGGCCGGAAGTTCGCTCGGCACGGCGATCACGTCGACCATCGCGCCGTTGCGCAGCACCGTCACCGGGAGCGCGCGGCCGATGGCCTCGTCGAAGAGTTGACTCTGAATGCCCTGGGCGTCACGCACTTCCCGGCGGGCCACGCTCAGCACCAGGTCGCCCCGGCGCAGGCCCGCGCGTTCGGCGGGACCACCGCGCACCACCTCCATGATCCGCAGCCCGGCGTTCTGGCCGGTGCGTTCGGCGACGTCCGCGGGCAAGGGAGCGGGCACCCCGACCACTCCGAGGTAGGCGCGCCGTACCCGGCCGTCGTGGCGCAGCGTGGTGATGATGCGGCGCGTGGTCCGGTTGATCGGAACCGCCAGGCCCAGCCCGATGCCCGCCACCGCGGTGTTGATCCCGACCACCCGGCCCAGTGAATCGGCCAGTGCGCCACCGGAATTGCCCGGGTTCAGCGCGGCGTCGGTCTGGATCACGTCCTCGATCACCCGCGCGGTGCGCCGGTTGCCCACCGGCACCGACCGGCCCAGCGCGCTCACCACGCCCGCGGTCACCGATCCGGCCAACCCGAGCGGGCTGCCGACCGCGACCACCAACTGGCCCACCACCAGTGCGTCCGCGTCGCCGAGCGTGGCGGCCGCGGGCGCCCCGCCCCGCGCCCGCAGCACCGCCAGATCCGAGAGCGGGTCCACCCCCACCACCTCGAATCGCGATTCGGCCCCGTCCGCGAACACGACGACCCCGTTGCCCACGCTCCCCACGACGTGCGCGTTGGTCAGCAGATACCCGTCGTCGGTGAACACGACCGCCGACCCGGTCCCGCGCCGCGTCTGCACACTGGCCACGTGCGGCGTGACCGCCCGCGCCACCGCGATGACGGCCCGCGAGTACGCGTCCAGCACCGGGACGTCCGCCCCCGGCCGCGCCGAGCCGAGGGTCGTGTCGTCCACTGTAGGGAGATCAGATGCCGGGTCGGAAGTGCCGGGCAGACCGAACAATTCGGCGTCCGCAGGCGGCACGGCGGGGTCGGCGGACTCGAATTCGTCGGCGGGGGAGAGGGCGGGTTCGTCGGACACGGTGACCACCATCCGATTACATGATTACGGGTGAGTCATTCCAGGATGCCCGCGCGCCGGGCGCCCGGCATGCTGTTCGCTCGCGGCGCAACCGGCGGTTCAGTGCCCTGCCGCCGCGCGGAGGGCGTCGGGGTCGGTGACGCTCAGGGTCAGGGACCACCGCCTCCAGTGCGCCCAGTACGGACAGGCCCGCGACCAGCGCGGACCAGCCGGACCTGCCGCCCAGGCCGACGCGGGTGGCACCCATCGGGACCGACTCCTTCGTGGTCGAGCCGGTCCCGGCGGACCGGGGGGGGGACTAGGTGGCCTGACTCACCGAGGACATGTGGAAATCGGGAATGCGCAACGGCGGCATGGCCGTCCGGGTGAACCAGTCCTTCCACTCCCGGGGCAGTGCGATCTCGGTGCGGCCCGCCTCGGACACCCGGCGCAGCAGATCCAGCGGCGACTCGTTGAAGCGGAAGTTGTTCGCCGCCCCGACCACCTCGCCGTCCTCCACCAGGTACACCCCGTCCCGGGTCAGACCGGTCAGCAGCAGCGTCGCCGGATCCACCTCGCGGATGTACCACAGGCAGGTGAGCAGCAGCCCGCGCTCGGTGCGGGCGATCATGTCCGCCAGCGAGGCGTCCGAACCGCCCGTCATGAGCAGGTTCTCCCCGGGCAGGGTGACGGGTGCGTCGAACTCGGCGGCCGTGGCTCGTGGGTACACCAGCGATTCCACCACGCCTTCGCGCACCCAGTCCGCGCGCTGGGCGCTGAGCCCGTTGTCGAACACCGACAGCGACTCCGAGGACGCCGGGGTCGCCACGAACGGTCGGTACTCCAGCCCCGCCGCCGACGGATCCGAGAACAGGGTGAGCGGAATATCGGTGAGCCGCTCCCCGATTCGCGTACCACCTGCGCGCGCGAACGCGGTATGACCCTCGTGCGCACCGCGGCCCTCCATGGACCAGGCCATGTAGATCATGAGATCGGCGACCGCCGAGGGCGGCAGCAGCGTCTCGTAGCGCCCGGCGGGCAGCTCGACCCGCCGCTTGCTCCAATCCAGGCGGCGCGCGAGCTCGGCCAGCAGCCCCGGCACGTCCACATCCTGGAAATCGGTGGTGCCCGCGCCGACCCACGCGCTGGCCAGATCCGCTCCGGCGCCGCGCTTTCCGTTGATCTCCACCGACCCGGTCGGCTGCACCCAGCGCCGGCGCATCCCGGCCGAGGTGCCCAGCCAGGTGGAATGCACCTGGTGATGCGCGAAGCCGTACAGCTTGTCCGCGCCGTCGAACCCGGGCGCGAGATCACGCGCCAGCTCCCCGAACACCCCGATGTCGGTGGTCGCGGGCGTACCCTCCCAGTCGAGCATCCGATCCAGGGTGTCGGCGTCGACCGCGCCGGGATCCAGCAGCGGCATCGCGTCCTTGGCCGGTTCGGCCGCCCGCGCGGCCGCCTCGCTGGCGCGGACCACGGCCTCGATATCGGCCGGATCCACACTCGTGGAACTCACGCTGCCCACGCGCGCGCTCGCCCCGTCCCGCAGGATCGAGACCACCGCCCAGTCGCGGGCGACCGAGGAACCGTTGGTGGTCATGGAGTTTCCGGCCCAGCGCAGGGACGCCTCGTGCGCGTCGGTGACGATCACCATCGCCTCGTCGGCGCGCGAGAGACGCAGCGCCCGTTCGACGACCTCGGGTGCGGGAAGCACACTCACCGTATCGATCCTTTCCCCGATGCCCGGGTCACTGCCCGGCCTCGGCGCGGGTGTTGAGAACGTTGATGCCGCGCACCAGGACCGACGGGCAGCCGTGCGAGACCGCCGCGACCTGACCGGGCTGCGCCTTACCGCAATTGAACGCACCGCCCAGCTGCCAGGTGGACGGACCGCCGACCGCTTCCATCGCGCCCCAGAAGTCGGTGGTGGTGGCCTGATACGCGACATCGCGCACCTGCCCGGCCAGTTCGCCGTTCCGGATCCGGAAGAACCGCTGACCGGTGAACTGGAAGTTGTAGCGCTGCATGTCGATCGACCACGACTTGTCGCCGACGATGTACAGCCCGTCCTCGACCCGGGAGATCAGTTCGGCGGTCGTGGTGTCGCGCTCGGGATCGGGTTGCAGGGACACGTTCGCCATGCGCTGGATCGGGACGTGATGCGCGGAATCGGCGTAGGAGCAGCCGTTCGAGCGCTCGAGGCCCAGGCGCGGGGCGAACGAGCGGTCGAGCTGATAGCCGACCAGGGTGCCCTCGCGCACCAGATCCCAGCGCTGCCCGGCCACGCCCTCGTCGTCCCAGCCGACCGTGGCCAGGCCGTGCTCCTGGGTGCGGTCGCCGGTCACGTGCATGATCGGGGTGCCGTAGCGCAGGGTGCCCAGCAGGTCGGGGGTGGCGAAGGAGGTTCCGGCGTAGGCGGATTCGTAGCCGATGGCGCGATCGTATTCGGTGGCGTGCCCGATCGACTCGTGAATGGTCAGCCACAGATTGGTGGGATCGATCACCAGATCGGTGGGGCCCGCGACCACGGTGGGCGCCTTGACCTTCTCGGCCAGCCAGCCCGGGATGCGGCCGAGTTCGCCGTCCCAGTCCCAGATTCCGTCCGCGCCGGTCACGTACTCCCAGCCGCGCCCGGCCGGAGCGGCCAGGGTGCGCATGGTTTCGAACACGCCCGCCGCGGGATCGACGGTGATGGCCTCGAATTGGGGGTGCAGGCGCACCCGCTGCTGGGTGATGCGGGAGCCGAGGGTGTCGGCGTAGAAGGTCTGCTCCTTGACCTGCAGCACCGAGGCGGTCACGTGATCGACGCCGTCCGCGGCGGCGAGCCGTTCCGAATAGTCCAGCAGCAGTGCCACTTTGTCGGGGGTGGGGACGGAGAAGGGGTCGATGTCGTAGGCGGAGACGTACTCCGCGTCGGCGTAGCGCGGCTCCGGAGCGAGTTCCACCCGTTCGCGATTCAAGGCCCGCAACGTTGTGGCTACCGTCACCGCGCGGCGCGCGACCTCGGCGGCGGAGTTCGCGGTGAGGTCGGCGTGCGAGGCGAAACCCCATGTGCCGTCGACGATGACCCGGACCGCGAAGCCGAGATCGGTACTGTCGCGCACCGATTCGACGCGCCCGTCCCGCAATCTGATGGACTGCTGCAGGAGTCGGTGCACGCGCAGATCCGCGTACTGCGCGCCCGCCGCAGTCGCCGCCGACAGGGCGGCCTCGGCCAGCTCCGCCAGGGGGAGTGCGCGGAACTCCTCGTCCACGACCTTGGTTGCGATGCTCACCCGCACCACGCTAGAGGGTGCCCCGGCGGTCGTTCAACAGCACGCGCACACCCATTCGCCTTCACAGGCTGCAAAGGTGCACACGCTGCAAGAACGCACGGGGTGCGAAGTAGCACACAGGGAAACGCACGCGACAAGCCCTGCACATGCGAGGTTTTGCTGTTCGGATGCCGTAGCGTCTGCCCGCGTGCCGCCATCCGCACTACGCGATCGCAAACGAGAACGCACCCGCCGCGCCCTGTACGAGGCCGCCGCCGAACTGTTCGAAGCCAGAGGCTACGAGGCGACCACCGTCGCCGACATCGCCGCCGCCGCCGAAGTGGGCACCCGGACCTTCTTCAACTACTTCGCCAGTAAAGAGGAACTGCTGTTCCCCGAACCTGACGATCGGGTGAGTTCGGCGGCGCGCGCCATCGCCGCCCGCACGCCCGAGGAACGACCGGTCGAGGTGCTGCTGCGGGCGTTGCGCGCGGCCGGCGACGATCCGGGAGCGCAAGCGGGAGACAAACTCTCGGCCCGCATCGCGGTGATTCGCGCGCAGGTGTCCCGTCACATCCCCGCGGTCAGTGGCCGGGCCGCCTACGCACAGCTCTCGGCCCAGCAGGAAATCGCACAGCAACTGCGCGCGGCGTTCCCGGAGGAACTGGACGAGGTCGGCGCGGCCGCCCTGGTGGGCGCCGTGATCGGCGCGGTGTCCGGTGCGCTCACCGCGCTGTTCCAGAGTGGGGCCGCCGGTGATCCGGCCGAGCTCCAGCGCCGCATCCAGGACACCACGTCCACGGTGCTCGCGCCGTGGCTCACCGCGCCCCGGCCCGGAACCGGTGCGGCACAGCCCGCCCCGGGTTCGGGCGGGGCCCCGGTCCGCGCGCCCCAGGTGCGCCGGGAGCCGGGTGCGTTGCGCGCACCCGAGATTCGGCGCGACGCCACGGGCCCGCATTCCGGTGATCCGCGCCGCGCCGCACCCATGGCTCCGGCGCGCGGCACCTCGGCCGCCGCCAAGGCGTCCCAGGCCAGCCGGATCTTCGCCCCCGCCGAGCCCCCCTCGCGCGACACCCTGGTGGGCCCGATCCCGCAGGCGCACACCGCCTCCGGCCCGTCCGCCGCGCTCGACGCGCCCGCGCGCCCCGCCCCGGTGACGGTCCAGGTACGCGGCAGTTTCGATGCCGAGGCCTGCGCGATCACGACCCCCGCCGAGGTGTCCCGCGCGGTGCGCGTCTTCGGCGCGACGGTCCGCCAGTCCGACACCTGGAGCTCGACCGGCACCCCCGAATCCCGCACCCCGCCAACCCCGGAGCCGGACGACTCCTACGCCACCCGCACCGACGCGACCTCGGGCCTGACCCACATCGGACTGTCCGCGGCCGAACTGTCCGCGGCGGCGAACCCCTCGGAATCGGCACCCGCCGATCCGCGCCCGGCGCCGGTCTCCGACCGCCCCCGTCCCACCCCGCCCCAGCCGGCGGCCGCGACAAGCACTGAGCTGAACGGTCAGGCACTCACGGAATCCGCTGCGCGGCAGGTCCCCTCGGTATCCACCCCGCACACGGTCGCCCCCGAGGCAGCGGACTCGGCCGAATCGGGTGCGCGCTCGGACCATGCCGTGGATGCCGCCCGACCGTCGCGCCCGGAAGGTCGCGCCGAGTCCGGCTCGGGTGCCCTGCCCGTCATCGGACCGGTCGCACGCCACGAGTTCGAACGTGCGGTGTCCGTCGCCGTCACCGGTGAAACCCCGTCCACGGTCGAACCGGCAGCGGATGCGCAGCCGATCGTCGACGCGGACCGAGAGATAAGCGCAGTCCTCGGGCCCACGGCGGAATCCGCCACCGGCGATGCGCCCGGCGCTGAACCGGCTGCGCGCGTTGGGTTCCAGCCGGAAGCGGCGAGTCCCTTCACCGCCGACCTCGGGCGCTTGCCGGAACCGAGCGTGCGCCCCGGGTTCGGTGTCACCCGAGACTCCGACACGGACGATTCGATCGGACCCGCGGCAAGCGATGTGCCCATGCCGGCCGGGCAACGAGGTCGTACGGTCCAGGTGACCACGGCGTGGGACTACGCCACCGACTCGCACACCGCGCGGGACGCCGCGTCGGGGGCGTTCGTTCGCCGGGAACCGGTGAGCACCTCGGATATCGAGGTAACCGGTGGCGGTCGCCCGGACCGGGACGGCACGGCGGATCCGGAGTCGGCGGTGCGGGAAACCGGCGCGGCCGACGAGTCGGTCCCGGTGAGCCGCCTCGATGCCGCCGCACGAGTCGGTGAAGGTTCGACTCGGGCTATCGGCGGCGAGGTGGACGACAGCCTCCAGTCCGAGAGCGAGGTTGGGGAGACCGTGTCCGGAGGCCCGCGGTCCTATTCGAGCGCAAGGGATTTCGCGACCGAGGCCGCGCCGACCGTCCCCGAGGGCGGGGCGGTTCCCTACTGGGACGCGAATTCGCGGCCGCGGCTTGCGGTTCCGGTCCGGCATCTGGGAGCCGCGGTGTTGCGGCGGCAGGCGCCTGTGGCGTCAGGGGAGGATGAGGCCGGGGCCGTGGGTGCCGCGGTCGAATCCGGTTCCGCGACGGTGATTTCGGGTGTCGACGGGAGCTGTTCGGGTCCGGGGGACACCGGCGCCTGATCCGGAGCATTCGGTTACCCGGCCGGGCCACCGCGAACCGTGGTGGCCCGGCCGAGGTGTATTCGGCTCGGGCGGTGTCGTGTGACGAAAGTCAGGCGAACTGTTGCCAGCCGAGGCGGATCACCATCGCGACGACCACCACCAGCAGGACCACGCGGACGAAACCGGCGCCGCGGGCCAGGGCCATGCGGGAGCCGACCACCGAACCCGCGACGTTCGCCGCCGCCATCGACAGGCCCAGCGCCCACAGGACGTGGCCGGTGCTCGCCAGGAACACCAGGGAGCCGAGGTTCGAACCGCAGTTGATGACCTTGGCCATCGCGGCGGCGCGGACGAACTCGGTGCCCAGCAGGGTCGCGAACGTGATGATCAGGAACGTGCCGGTGCCGGGGCCCAGGATGCCGTCGTAGAAGCCGATCAGGCCGGCCGCCAACGCGATGACCAGGATCGTCTTGCGGCGGGTGGGCGGGTCGGTGGCCAGGGTGACGCCGATGGACGGGCGCACGGTCACCACGATCGCGACGCCGATCAGCACCACCATGACGATCGGAATGAACAGGTCGCGGTCGATCAGCGCGACCGCCGCCGAACCGGCCGCCGCCGCCACACCCGCCAGCGCCGCCGCCGGCAGCAGGCGCTTCCACTGCATCGGCACCTTGCGCGCGAAGGTGATCACCGCCGCGGTCGTGCCGGAGAAGGCCGCGAGCTTGTTGGTGCCCAGCGCCGTCTGCGGCGCCAGCCCGGGCATCACCACGAACAGCGTCGGCAGCACGATCAACCCGCCCCCGCCCACCACCGCGTCGACCCACCCCGCCGCCAACGCCGCACTCAGCAAGACCGCCCAGTCCACACCCGTCACCGCCCGAGCCAAGCAGACCGCGCCAACTCCGGGCAAACCAACCACGCCGCCCACCACTCACCGCCGCGTCCCGGCGACGCGGCGATCCGGCTCGGGGTGGGGCTCGGGCGCTGCACCTAGGGTGGACGCATGCGCCGGTTCAGTTTGTGGCTGCGGGACAGGCCGCTGATCTCGGACTCCATGCTGGCACTGGGTCTGCTGATCATCGACATGCTCGCCATCGGGGAGAGCCGACATCGCGTCGTCTACGTGGTGCTCGGCGTGCTGCTGGTACTGCCGATGGTGTTCCGGCGCACCTACCCGCGCGCCAGTGCCGTTGTGCTGGTGGCACTCTCGATCTGTTTGACGCTCGTACACTGGGGCCTGGCCCAGGGCAACGCGCTGCACCCGGCCCTGCTGGGCCTGGGCATCATGCTCTACACGCTCGTCGCCTACGTCGGCCGGCGCGAGGGCCTGTGGTACCTCGGGGTGCTGCTGGTCGACGGCACCCTGTCCGCGCTGCTGCTCGACACCCCCGAGAGCTTCACCGACACCGCCTTCACCGCGCTCTACTACGCCCTGTGCTGGACCCTGGCCGAATTCGTCGGCGCCCGGCACGCCTACGACAACGAGGTCGCCGCCCGCCTGGCCGTGGCCGACTACGACCGCGAACGCCGCGCACACGACGCCGTCGCCGCCGAACGCACCCGCATCGCCCGCGAACTGCACGACGTGGTCGCGCACGCGGTCAGCGTCATGATCGTGCAGGCCGACGGCGCCCGCTACACCCTGCGCCGGGACCCCGACGCCGCGGAGAAGGCCGTCACCATCATCGCCGGCACCGGCCGCGACGCCCTGCGCGAACTGCGCCGCACGGTCGAACTGCTGCGCAGCGAACACGCGCCCGAAGGGCTGCCGCAGCACGGCACCGCCGGCATCGCCAAGGTCGTGCACATGATGCGCGACACGGGCCTGGGCGTGGGCCTGGAGATGACCGGTGAGCTCGACACCGTCAGCCCGGAGGTCAGCCTCGGCATCCACCGCATCGTGCAGGAATCGCTCACCAACACCCTGCGCCACGCCGGCCCGGCCCCGCGCGCGGAGGTGATCGTGGCGCGCCGCGAGCGCGACGTCCTGGTGGAGATCAGCGACTCCGGGCGCGGCGAACCCGCGGTCACCCGCATCCCCGGCAGCGGATTGGGCCTGCTCGGCATGCGCGAACGCATCGCGGTGCTGGGCGGCACCCTGGACACCGGGCGAAACGGCAACGGCGGCTGGACCGTTCGCGCGACGATCCCGCTGGATCGGGCGGCGGCCGGGGACCCCGAGCCCGACGGGTGGGGCGACCCCGAGCCCGACCGATAGATTGAACGGGTGCCGATCACCGTTCTAGTAGTCGACGATCAGGAGCTCATGCGCGCGGGATTGCGCATGGTGCTCGGCGCCCACCCCGATCTCGAGGTGGTGGGGGAGGCCGACAACGGCGCCACCGCCATCACCCGCGCCACCGAGCTGTGCCCCGACGTGGTCCTGATGGACGTGCGTATGCCCGTCACCGACGGGGTCACCGCCACCGCGCGCATCATCGAATCCGGTTGCGGCAGCCGTGTATTGGTCATGACCACCTTCGACCTGGACGAACACGCGCTGGGCGCGCTGCGGGCGGGCGCGAGCGGGTTCCTGCTCAAGGACACCCCGCCCGAGGACCTGATCTCCGCCATCCGCAGCGTCGCCGCCGGTGACGCCGTGGTCTCCCCGAAGGTCACCAAACGCCTGCTGGACCGCCTCATCGCCGACGATCCCGCCGCGGGCCGCGACCCGGGCGTACTCGAGGTGCTCACCGCCCGCGAACGCGAGGTGCTCGAACACATCGCGGTCGGGCGCTCCAACGCGGAGATCGCCGGCGTGCTGTTCCTGTCCGAGGCGACGGTGAAGACCCACGTCGGCCGGGTGCTGACCAAACTCGGCCTGCGCGACCGCGTGCAGGCGGTGGTGCTCGCCTACGAAACCGGGCTGGTGCGCCCGGGCAACGCCTGAGCCTGCCCGCCGTCCGGCGCGCCGGTCCCGCGCAGCGCCGCGACCTCCGCGCGCAACGCCCGCACCTCCGCGACCAGCAGGCCGATCTCCTGATCGGCCCGCTCGGTCGAGACCTCCACGGCCTTGAGCTGGTCGAGCACCCAGCTGGTCGCGGTGCCGATCGCGAAGCTGATCAGGCCGATGCCCAGGGTCATCAGGATCAGGGCGATGAACCGGCCCTCGGTGGTCACCGGGTACACGTCGCCGTAGCCGACCGTGGTCACCGACACCATCGACCACCACAGGGCGTCACCGAAATTCAGGATCTTGGACTCGGGCGCGCCGTACTCGGCGTCGAAGAACGCCAGCGAGCACAGGAACATGATGAGCAGCGAACTCGTGCCGACGAAGATGGCGAGCCGGGCGCGGGTGACACGACTGCGGTTGAGGCTGTCCAGCATCAGCAGGGCCGCGCGCATGAGCCGCAGCGGTCGGAAGGGCGGCAGCAGCACGATCAGCACCTCGATCGGGCGGCGGCGCACGAACCGCCACCGATCGGTCGAGAGCCACACCCGGATGCCGAAATCGGTGGCGAACACCGCCCAGATGGCGATGTCGGTGACGGTCAGCCAGGTGTCCAGGCGCGGGGAGGCGCCGGTGTCCAGTACCTGCCAGGCGTAGACGCCGACGAACGCCACGGCCAGCGCGAGCATCGGAATGTTGGTGGCGTGCTCCCATGCCTGCCGGCGCGTGCGCGGGCGGGACTCGGGGGCCGAATCGGGCTGGACCATGATCTACCTGTGCTGATGCGGTTGCGTGCCTGATGCATCGCCGCCTGGTAGAGCGACGCTACAGTCCCGAGGGGATGTGAGAACCACCGCATCGGGAGAAAAATCGCGCCGCCGGCCGTTGACGAAGTAGATCGCTCGAAAGGAGCGCCCCACATGCCTGCACTGCTGTTCCTGGCCTACTTCGTCGCCGAGATCGCCACCCTGGTGCTCTTCGGTCACCTCATCGGCGTCTTCCCGACGATCCTGTTGCTCGTGCTGGGTTCGGCGGCCGGTCTGATCCTGGTCCGCTCGCAGGGCCGGCGCGTGTTCGAGGGCTTCCGGCGCGCCTCGCGCGGTGAACTCGACCCCGGTACCGCGGTCGCGGACGGTGCGCTGGTGACCGTCGGCGCGGTGCTGATGTTCGTGCCGGGTCTGCTCACCTCGCTGCTGGGCCTGCTGGCCCTGACCCCGGTGACGCGTTTCCTGCTGCGCCCGCTGGTCGCGGCGTTCGCGGCCCGCAAACTCTCGCGGGTCGCCACGGCCGTCGGGCCGTACGGGTACCGCAACGTGGTGATCGACCCGGACGGGGAGGTCATCGACGCGACCGTGGTCGGGGAGTACTACGACGACGGCCAGGGCCCGGCCCGGCGCATGATCATCGACGGGTCGACCGACTTCACCAAGCCCGGGCACTGATCCGAAACCCGGCTTCCGCGAGGGCCGAGCGTGTGACGCTCGGCCCTCGCGCCGTATTCGGATCCGCCCGCGTATCCGAGTCGTCCGCTGTGCGGTAGTGCGGTTGCGGGCGGGCGAGCCGCGTGCGGCAGACTGGAAACCCGTGAGTACCCAGTTGCTTGTCGGCGGCCGAATCTACAGTTCGACCAACCCCGATGCCACGGCCATGGCGGTCACCGACGACCAGGTGACGTGGATCGGAGCGGACCGCACCGGGCGCGCGCTGCACCCGGACGCCGAGGTCGTCGACCTGGACGGCGCTTTCGTCGCACCCGCCTTCGCAGACCCGCACGTGCACGTCACCGCGCTGGGCCTCAAACTCACCGGACTCGATCTGGCACAGGCGAATTCCCTCGAGCACTGCCTGGAACTGCTGCGCGCGCACGCCGCCGCGCAGCCTGCCGGGCCGATCCTGGGCGACGGCTGGGACGAGACGACCTGGCCCGGCGGTCGCGCCCCCGCGCTCGCCGAGATCGACGCCGCCGCGCCCGGCCGCCTGGTGTATCTGGCTCGCGTGGACGCGCATTCGGCCGTGGTCTCCACTCCGCTGCTGGACGCCGTCCCGGGGGTGACCGAGGCGACCGGCTTCACCCGCGGCGAGCCGCTGCGCGCGGACGCCCACCATCGCGTCCGTCGCGCGGCACTGGGCGCCCTGGATCCGGCCCAGCGCGATCGCGCCCGCCGCGCCGCGCTCGACGCCGCCGCCGCGCAGGGGATCGCCGCGGTGCACGAATGCGCGGGACCGGACATTTCCGGCGAGCCCGATGTGCGTGAGCTGCTGGCCTTTTCGCACGGGGTCGAGGTCCGCGCCTACTGGGGGCAGGCCGTGCGCACCGCCGACGAGGCCCGCACCCTGACCAAGGAACTCGGGGTGCACGCCCTGGGCGGTGACCTGTTCGTGGACGGCTCGCTCGGCTCGCACACCGCCCTGCTGCGCGCCCCCTACGCCGATCTCGACACCCGCGGCACCGCCTACCTGGATGCGGAAACCATTGCCGCCCATGTCCTGGCGTGCACCGAGGCCGGAATCCAGGCCGGATTCCACGTGATCGGCGACGCCGCCATGGACGCGGTCGTCGCCGGCTTCGAACAGGTCGTGGACCGTCTCGGCGGCCCGGCGGTCGCCACCCGCGGGCATCGCGTGGAACACGCGGAGATGATCGACCCCGAGCAGATCGGCAAACTCGCCGCCTGGGGCGTGATCGCCAGCGTGCAACCGGCTTTCGACGCCGCCTGGGGCGGACCCGACGGCATGTACGCCACCCGCCTGGGCGCCGAGCGCGCCGCGGGCCTGAACCCCTTCGCCGCCATGGCCGCCGCGGGCATCTCCCTGGCCATCGGCTCGGATTCCCCGGTCACCGCGCTGAATCCGTGGGCCGCGATCCGCGCCGCCGCCCACCACCGCACCCCCGGTCATCAGATCTCCCCGCGTGCGGCCTTCGCCGCCGCGACCCGCGGCGCCTGGCGCGCGGGCGGGGTCCGCGACGGTCTCGCGGGCACCCTGGTCCCCGGCGCGCCCGCCTCCTACGCGGTCTGGGAGGCCGCGGACCTGGTCGTGGCCGCCGCCTCGGACAAGGTCCAGCGCTGGTCCACCGACCCGCGCTCGCGCGTCCCCGGCCTGCCGCCCCTGACCCCCGGCGCCGAGCTGCCCCGCTGCCTGCGCACCGTGCACCGCGGGGTCACGATCCATGGCAACTGATCCGGCTCCCGAAACCACTCCGCCCGCAACTCCTTCCGGCTCCGGCGAACCAGCCGCTTCGCCGCGCGAGCCGCGGACCCATCGCACCGCCACGGATTCGCCGACGGCGCCCGCGGGGTCGGCCACCCCCGAGGCCGACGCGATCCAGAGCGCTCACCGGACCGAGCGGCTGCCCGGCGGGCACACCACCGCGGGAAGGGATGACCGAGGAACCGCGCCGGAGGCCGCGGAGACCATTCGGTCCGCGCCGTCCGGTTCCCCACAGGCCGACCGATCCGAGGGAAACAGCGTGGACGCCGACGGGGCCGTGCCATCGGGCGCCGATACCGGGCGCAGCGGGGTGATCCCGTGGGTGTCGCGGACGGCGCGGGCGTATCCGGTGCTCACGCGAATGCTGTGCGCCGTGCTGGCGGGATTGTTGTTGTTCGCGAGTTTCCCGCCGCGGACTTTGTGGTTTCTCGCACCGGTCGGTATTGCGATTCTCACACTCACGGTGCGCGGGAACGGGCGCCTGCGTGGGGGATTCGGATACGGAATGCTGGCGGGGCTGGCGTTCTTTCTGCCTTTGCTGCCGTGGACCGGAATTTACGTCGGACCGGTGCCCTGGATCGGATTGTCGACCGCGCTCGCGGTGTACGTGGGGCTGTTCGGCCTGCTGGTGCGCCTGGTCGGGCGACTACCGGGGTGGCCGCTGTGGGTCGCGCTCATGTGGTCGTTCACCGAGTGGGGGCGCTCGAGCTTCCCGTTCGGCGGGTTTCCTTGGGGCAGGCTCGCTTTCGGTCAGGCCGACGGGTGGTACCTGCCCTACGCCATGATCGGCGGCGCGCCGGTCGTGAGCTTCGCGGTGGCCCTGACCGGCGCCGGGCTGGCCGCGTGCGCCGTGTGGTTGCTGGAGGCGCGTAGCACATCCGGCGATCCGGTAGGTCCGAATCCTCCCGGGACGGCGGGTTCGCGTCCCATATCGTGGAACCGGATTGTTGCCGCGGCAATGCTTGTGGCTATAGTTCCGATCACCGGAGTGATCCTCCGGACCGCGCTGCCCAGCCCGGAGGACGGCAACCGGCCGATCACGGTCGCCGCGATCCAGGGCAGCGTGCCGCGGCTGGGCCTGGACTTCAACGCCCAGCGCCGCGCGGTTCTCGACAATCACGTCAAGCGTACCGAGGAACTCGCCAGGGCCGTCGCGGCCGGGCAGGCCCCGCAGCCGGATGTGGTTGTCTGGCCGGAGAATTCCTCCGACATCGACCCGCTGCGCAACGCCGACGCCGGCGCTCTCATCCGGCAGGCGTCCCGGGATATCAAGGCGCCCATCCTGGTTGGCGCCGTTCTCGTGAACGACGATCGCACGACCACGAATTCGGTCATGGTGTGGACCGCGGACGGTCCCGCGGAGCGGCACGACAAGAAGATCATCCAGCCCTTCGGCGAGTACCTGCCGATGCGCTCGTTCTTCCGGCTCTTCTCCGAATACGCCGACCGCGCCGGATATTTCGTGCCCGGCAACGGGGACGGCGTGGTGCACGTGGATCCGGCGGGCGGCGGCGCGCCGGTCGCCATCGGCGTGGCCACCTGTTACGAGGTCGCCTTCGATCGCGCCTTCCAGGACGCCATGCGCGCGGGCGCGCAACTGCTGACCGTGCCGTCGAACAACGCCACCTTCGGCGACAGCGAGATGACCTATCAGCAGCTGGCCATGTCGCGGGTGCGCGCGGTGGAGCACGGTCGCGCCGTGGTGGTTTCGGTGACGACGGGTGTCAGCGCGATCATCACCGCCGACGGCGTCATCCAGCAGCGGACCGAGCAGTTCGTGCCGGCGGCGCTGGTGGCCTCGGTGCCGCTGCGCACGGACTCGACACTCGCGACGCGGATAGGGCCCGCGCCGGAACGAATCCTGTGTATTCTGGCCGCGGTTGCCGCCGTGGCGGCAGCACTGCGACGGCGCGCGCACACCCACGCGGGTCCGTCCGACCCCCATGAGGCCGGTACCCATCCGGCGCGATAGCTGCGGGCACGTATGACGAGGGCCGTCCCGCCCAGCGAACAGACTATTCGCTGAAATTTTGCCAGAGCCCAGTTACTTCGGTTGATATGTCTGAATTCAATCCGGTGCCCTATGCGAATTACGGGAAAATCGCGAGGTTTGCTTTGAAGTAGCTGTCTTAAATATCGCTCCGCCAACGCCGTTCGTTGCCGGGCAACTCGAGATCACCACCGATCCGGTCGGCGTGATGCTCCGAATCATAGGGCGTGGATCACGTCCTAAGGCTCGCGCGTGCGCGAAAGCCGTAAGGGTTCGGGGCACGGGGGTTCGGGGAGTTGCGTCAACAGCGGCAGAAGGAGTGATTGATGAGTTCATTGGCCACCGATCGTGTCGACCAATGTGCTTCCGGTGAAATCTCGCTTCAACCATTCGCGCTCTCTCCCGCGCAATCGGCTCTCTGGTTCGCCCAGCGGATTCGGCCCGACATTCCGCTCACCATCGCCCAGTACGTGGAGATCCACGGCGATCTGGATGTCGGCCGGCTGCTGTACGCCGTCGAGCGGTTCGGCGCGGAGACCGAGGTCGGTCATGTGCGGATGTGGGAGATCGACGGGGTTCCGCACCAGGCGGTCGACCCCACCTGGCGTCCGGGCTGGGCGCGCATCGATCTGCGCGAGGAACCGGACCCGCGCGGCGCGGCCCTGGCCTGGATGAACGATCACGCCAGCTCGCCCATCGACATCGAACACGATCCGCTCACCATCAATGTGGTGCTGCGGACCGGTGATTCGGACTACATCTGGTACTCGCGCGGCCATCACATCGTCATCGACGGCTACGGCGCCATGAACGCGCTCACCCGCACCGCCGAGATCTACACCTCGCTCGAGGACCACACCGAGCCCGTGGTCTCGCGCGCCACCCCGCTGTCCACCATCTACGGTGACGAGAACCGCTACCGCGAGACCAGCCGCTTCCGCAGCGACGGCGACTACTGGCGCGAACAGCTCGAGGGCGTGAGCGAGCCCATCACCCTGGCCGGGTCCGGTGCGGTCGCGGCCGGATCCGACGCGAGCCGCCGCTGCGCCACCGCGGTCCTGGGCCAGCACGTGGCCGACGCCGTGCAGGCCGCCGCGTCCGCGTTCGGCTCCAACACCTCCGCGCTGTTCGTGGCCGCGCTGGCCTGCTACGTTCGCGCCGTCACCGGCAACCAGGACGTCGTGCTGTCGCTGCCGGTCTCCGCGCGCACCACCGTGGCGCTGCGCCGCTCGGCGGGCGTGGTCTCCAACGTCGTACCGCTGCGCGTGCACTTCGACGGCTCGGCCACCGTCGCCGACGCGGTCCGCGCGGTCGAACTCCAGATCACCGGCGCCCTGCGGCATCAGCGCTACCGCAGCGACGACATCCGCCGCGACTGCGGCTACTCCCGCGACGCCCGCGGCTTCTTCGGGCCCATGGTCAATCTCATGCTGTTCCACAGCGAATTGAAGTTCGGCAGCCTGGTCGGCTCGCTCAACGTGCTCTCCACCGGCCCGGTCGAAGACCTCTCGATCAACCTCTACAACGGCGTCGGCAACCGCATCCACATCGACTTCGAGGCCAACCCGCGCCTGTACGGCGACGCCGAACTGACCATGCACCACGGCCGCTTCCTGGACTTCCTCGAGCGGTTCCTGCGCGCGGCGCCCGAGCAGATCGTCGGCGACCTGCCCGCCCTCACCGACCTCGAACGCGAACGCGTGCTGCACGAATGGAACTCGACCCGCGTCGCGCGCCAGGAAGGCACCCTGGCCGGTCTGTTCGCCGACCGCGCCGCCCTGAGTCCGGCCCGGGTCGCGCTCGACTTCGAGGGCGAGATCCTCACCTACTCCGCCTTCGACGAACGCGCCAATCGCCTGGCGCGCGAACTCATCTCGCGCGGCGCGGGCCCCGACACCGTGGTCGCGCTCGCCATGCGCCGCAGCCACGAACTGCTCGTCGGCATGTACGCCGTGGTCAAGGCCGGCGCGGCCTACCTGCCCCTGGACCCCGACCATCCCGCCGACCGCGTCGCCCAGGTACTCGACCAGGCGCACCCGCTGTGCGTGCTGACCTCCACCCGGGACGCCCTCGAACTGCCCGCCGGCGCACCACGATTCGACATCGACGCCGCCGACCTGAGCGCGCACTCGCCCCGCCCGGTCACCGACGCCGACCGCACCGCCCCGCTGCGCCCGGATCACCTGGCGTACGTGCTGTTCACCTCCGGATCCACCGGCAAGCCCAAGGGCGTCGGGGTCAGCCACGCCGCCATCGTCAACCGGCTGCGCTGGATGCAGCACGCCTACCCCCTCGACGCCACCGACGTGGTGCTGCAGAAGACCCCCGCCACCTTCGACGTCTCGGTGTGGGAATTCTTCTGGCCCTTGCAGATCGGTGCGCGCCTGGTCATCGCCGCCCCCGACGGGCACCGCGACCCCGGCTACCTGGCGCGGATCATCGCCGAGAAGCGCGTCACCACCGCGCACTTCGTGCCCTCGATGCTCTCGGTCTTCCTCACCGACACCGACGTCGCCGGCTGCACCGGCCTGGCCCGGGTCTTCTGCTCCGGCGAAGCCCTGCCCGCCGCCACCGTCGCCGAGTTCCACACCGCCCTGGGCACCGGCCCGGACGCGCCGCAACTGCACAACCTGTACGGCCCCACCGAAGCCGCCGTCGACGTCACCGCCTGGCACTGCGTCCCCGGCGCCACCGACGTGCCCATCGGCTCCCCGGTGTGGAACACCCGCACCTACGTCCTGGACACCCGCCTGCAGCCCGTCGCGCCCGGCGTCGTGGGCGAGCTCTACCTCGCGGGCGTGCAGCTGGCGCGCGGATACCTGGGCCGCCCCGGCCTGTCCGCCGACCGGTTCGTGGCCAACCCCTTCACCCCCGGCACTCGCATGTACCGCACCGGCGACCTCGTGCGCTGGCGCGCCGGGCGCACCGGAGTCCTGGAATACCTGGGCCGCAGCGACTTCCAGGTCAAGATCCGCGGCCTGCGCATCGAACTGGGGGAGATCGAGACCGCGCTGCTGAGCGACCCGCGCGTCGCCCGCGCGGTCTGCGTGGCCCGGCGCGGGCGCGGTGGCGACGAACTCGCCGCCTACGCCGTCGCCGCCCCCGGCGCGGGCCCGCTCGACCCCGCCGAACTCGGCGCCGGTCTGCGCAAACTGCTGCCCGGCTACATGGTGCCCGCCGCGCTCATGGTGCTCGACGAACTACCGCTGAGCGCCAACGGCAAGGTCGACCGCAAGGCCCTGCCCGACCCGGAGATCACCCTGCGCCGCCCCGCGCGCGTGGCCACCGAACCCGGCACCGAGGCCGAACGCCGCCTCGTGGCCGTGTTCGCCGAGGTCCTGGGCACCGAGGACATCGGCGTCGAGGACAGCTTCTTCGACCTCGGCGGCAACTCGCTCAGCGCCGCCCGCGCCATCGCCCGGGTCAACGCCGCCCTGGGCACCGCCCTGACCATCCGCGATCTGTTCGAATACGCCACGGTCACCGCCCTGGCCGCGCGCCTGGACGCCCCGCAGGCCGAGAGCGCCTCACCCATCCTCGCCGCCGGTGAACGGCCCGAACACATTCCGCTGTCCCTGGCACAGCAGCGGCTGTGGATCCTCAACCGCTTCGCCGAGCACGCCGCCGCCTACAACATGCCGCTCGCGGTGGAACTGACCGGGCCCCTGGACATCTCGGCCCTGCGCGCCGGCCTGCTCGACGTGCTCGAACGGCACGAGAGCCTGCGCACCACCTTCCCCGACACCCCCGACGGTCCCGGCCAGGTCGTGCACCCCGCCGCCGAGATCCCGCTCACCCTCGACCCCGTCGACGCCGCCGCCGGCGACGTGGTCCGCCTCGCCGGTGAATTCGCCGGCTACGGCTTCGATCTGCGCAGCCAGGCCCCGGTGCGGGTGGCGCTCTACGCCACCGGCCCGGACAAGCACGTCTTCCTCATGGTGCTGCACCACATCAGCGGCGACGGCTGGTCCATCGCCCCGCTGACCCGCGACATCATGAGCGCGGTCGCCGCCCGCACCGCCGGTTCGGCCCCCGACTGGACGCCCCTGCCGGTGCAGTACGCCGACTTCGCGCTCTGGCAGCGCGAACTGCTCGGCGACGAGGCCGACCCGGCCAGCGCGCTGTCCAAGCAACTGGCCTACTGGCGCGCCGCGCTCGCCGACCTGCCCGATCAGCTGGACCTGCCGCTGGACCGCCCGCGCCCGCGCCGGCGCTCCACCGACGGCGGCAGCGTGGAATTCACCATTTCCGCCGCCACCCGCAAGGCGCTGGCCGCGGTCGCGGCCGACCGCGGCGTCAGCACCTTCATGGTGCTGCACGCGGCGCTGGCGACGGTGCTCGCGCGCCTGTGCAACACCACCGACATCGCCATCGGCACCCCCATCGCGGGCCGCAGCGACCCGGCGCTGGACGAACTCGTCGGCATGTTCGTCAACACCCTCGTGCTGCGCACCCGCGTCGATCCGGCCGCCGGATTCGACCGCATGCTCACCGAGGTCCGCGACACCGACCTCAACGCGTTCGCCAACGCCGACGTGCCCTTCGAACGGCTCGTGGACGTGGTCAACCCCGAACGCTCCGCGGCCCGCCACCCGCTGTTCCAGGTCATGCTCTCCTACGACAGCACCCCGGAACTGAGCTTCGACCTGCCCGGGCTCAGCGCCGCCGTCCTGCCCATCCAGGTCGACGTCGCCAAGTTCGACCTGCAGCTCACCGTGCACGAACCCCTGGGCGCGAGCGCCGAGGACGCCGGGCTCACCGCCGAATTCGGCTACGCCGCCGACGTTTTCGACCACGCCACGGTGGAGGCCATCGCCCGGCGCTTCGGCGCGGTGCTGGCCGCGGCCGTCGCCGACCCCAGCGTGCCCGTCGGCGACCTGCCGCTGCTGGACGCCCGCGAAACCGCGAAGCTCGTCCCCATCGTGGGCGCGCCGGGCGAACCCGGCACCACCCTGGCCCGCCTGCTCACCGACACCGCCGAGCGCGTGCCCGACAACGTCGCGGTCCGATTCCAGCACCGCGACACCACCTATCGCGATCTCGACGAACGCTCCAACCGCCTCGCCCGCGTGCTCATCGAACACGGCGCCGGCCCCGAGGTGGTGGTGGCGATCGCGCTGCCCCGCAGCCTGGACAGCATCCTCGCGGTGTGGTCGGTCGCCAAGACCGGCGCCGCGTACGTGCCCATCGACCCCGACTACCCGGCCGACCGCATCGCGCACATGCTGTCGGACTCCGGGGCCATGCTCGGCATCACCGACGCCGACCACCACGCCGGCATGCCCACCTGGCCCGCCAAGCGCGGACGGCACCGCAAGACCTACGTCGACTGGCTGCTGCTGGGCTCGGACGAGCTGACCGCCGAATGCGCCCGGTTCCCCATCACCCCCGTCACCGACGCCGACCGGCACCACCCGCTGCGCACCGCGGGCCCGGCCTACCTGATCTACACCTCCGGCACCACCGGCAAGCCCAAGGCCGTGGTCGTCACCAACGCCGGCCTCGCCTCGCTCGCCCACGAGCAGATGCACCTGTTCAAGGTCACCGACACCGCCCGCACCCTGCACTTCTCCTCACCGAGCTTCGACGCCTCGGTACTCGAACTGCTGCTGGGCTTCGCGGCCGGCGCCACCGTCGTAGTCGCCCCCGCGGGCATCTACGGCGGCGCCGAACTCGCGAATCTGCTGCGCGCCGAACGCATCACGCACGCCTTCGTCACCCCCGCCGCCCTGGCCACCGTCCCCGCGGACACCCTGCCCGAACTCGACGCGGTCATCGTCGGCGGCGAAGCCTGCCCCGAGGACCTGGTCCGCGTCTGGACCGATCCGGCCGCGCGCCCGGCGGATCTGCCGCAGCGCCGCATGCACAACATGTACGGCCCGTCCGAGGCCACGGTCGCCGCCACCGCCACCGGACCCATGGTCGCCGGGCAACCGGTGCCCATCGGCCTGCCGGTGCGCGGTATGCGGCTGTTCGTGCTCGACCCCCGCCTGCACCCGGTCCCGCCGGGCGTCGCGGGCGAGCTGTACCTGTCCGGCCCCGGCCTCGCGCGCGGCTACCTGGGCAGGCACGGCCTCACCGCCCAGTCCTTCCCGGCCAACCCGCACGGCCGGCGCGGTGAACGCATGTACCGCACCGGCGATCTCGTGGTCGCCGACACCACCGGGCAGCTGCGCTTCCTGGGCCGCGCCGACGACCAGATCAAGATCCGCGGCTTCCGCATCGAACTGCGCGAGATCGACCACGTCCTGCGCGCGCACCCCGGAATCACGTTCGCGCTCACCGTCGTTCACAACGACGAGCGCGGCATCCCGCGCCTGGTCGCCTACCTCACCGCCGACGGCGACCTCGATCCGGCGGCCGTACTGGCCACCGCGCGCGGGCGCCTGCCCGGCTACATGGTGCCCGCGGCGCTCACCGTCCTGGACACGGTGCCGGTCACCCAGTCGGGCAAGCTCGACCGAAAGGCCCTGCCCGCACCGGATTTCGCGGCCATCGCGCCCTCGCGCGCCCCCGGCACCGACACCGAGCAGCAGGTCGCGCAGGTCTTCGGCGCGGTCCTGGGCGCACCGGTGCACGGCGCGGAGGACAACTTCTTCGACATCGGCGGCAACTCCCTGCTCGCCACCCGGCTCACCGCCGCCCTGCACCACGAGTTCGGGGTGGAACTGCCGGTCCGCGCGATCTTCGAGGCCCCCACCGTGGCCGGGGTCGCGGCCCGCGTGCAGGAAGCGCCCCGGACGCGGAAAGCGGCGCTGGCGGTGCACACCCCGCGCCCGGAGCGCGTACCACTGTCCCTGCCGCAGCAGCGACTGTGGTTCCTGAACAGATTTTCCCCCGAATCCAGTGCCTACAACATCGCGTTCGTGCTGCGAATCGACGGCGATCCGAACGTCGAAGCGCTGCGCGCCGCCCTCACCGACCTGGTGGAGCGGCACGAGGTGCTGCGCACGATCTTCCCCGAGGACGAACAGGGCGCCTTCCAGCGCCTGCTCGAGACCGCGCACTGCCTGCCCGCACTGGACCCCATCGAAACCGACGAGACCGGCGCCCAGCACACCCTGCGCGAGCTGGCCCGCCGCGGCTTCGACCTGACCCGCGAGATCCCGCTGCGAATGACGTTGCTGCGCACCGGCAATCGCCGGCACCTGCTCGGCATCGTGCTGCACCACATCGCCGCCGACGGCTGGTCCCTGGGCCCCCTCACCCAGGACCTCGCCATCGCCTACACCGCGCGGCACGGCGGGGCCGCCCCGGCCTGGACGCCACTGCCGGTGCAGTACGCGGACTTCAGCCTCTGGCAGCGCGCCTGCCTCGGCCAGGAGTCCGATCCCGAGAGCGCCGCGGCGATCCAGCTCGCGTACTGGCGCACCGCCCTCGCGGATCTGCCCGAGGAGATGCCGCTGCCCTACGACCGGCCCCGCCCGGCCGCGCCCACCCAGCGCGCCGGCACGGTGCGCTTCGAGGTCGGCCAGGATCTGCAGCGGCGCATCGCCGACGTGGCTCGCGCACACGGGGTCAGCGTGTTCATGGTGCTGCGCACCAGCCTCGCGGTCCTGCTGCGCACCGTCACCGGCGGTCGCGACATCGTGATCGGCACCCCGGTCGCCGGGCGCGGGGACACCCGCCTGGACGAGCTCGTCGGCATGTTCGTCAACACCCTGATCCTGCGCTCGGACGTGGACCCCGATCGCGGCTTCGCCGAACTGCTGCAGGCCGACCGCGACACCGAACTCGCCGCCATGGCCAACGCCGAGGTGCCGTTCGAACGGGTCGTCGAGGAACTCGGAACCGGCGGCGTCCGGCCCGTCCTGCAGGTGGCACTCACCGTGCAGGACACCCCGGTCCCGGTCCTGCGCCTGCCCGGATTAGCCCTGCAGGCCGACGAACTCGACATCGCACTGGCCAAGTTCGACCTCGAACTGCGGGTCCTGCCCGGCACGGAGCCCGACCAGCGTGTCTTCGAATTCCTGTACGCCGCCGAGCTTTTCGACCAGGCGACGGTACTGACCCTGGCCGAGCGGCTGAACCGGATCTTCACCGCTGTCGCGGCCGACCCGCGCGTGCGGATCCGCGACATCGACGCCCGCACCGACACCGAACGCGAACTGTTCACCCCCGCCTGGGGTCCGGCCCCCGAACCCCAGTGCAGCCTGGCGGCCTACTTCGCCGCCACCGCGCACCTGAACCCCGATCGCGATTTCGTGCAGTTCGGCGACACCGCGCTGAGCTACCTCGAATCCGACGTGTACTCGAATCGCCTGGCGCGCGCGCTCATCCGGCGCGGGCTCGGCCCGGGGGACCGGGTCGCGCTCGGGCTGACCCGGTCGGTGGAATCGGTGCTGTCGGTGCTGGCCGTGGCCAAATCCGGCGCGGCCTTCGTCCCGGTCGATCCCAACTACCCGGCGGACCGGGTGCGGCACATGCTCACCGACTCCGGCTGCGCCGTCGGCATCAGCATGATCGAACACGCCGACCGGCTCTACACCGCCGCCGGCGAGCACGCCATGGAATGGTTGCTGCTCGACGACCCCGAACTCCTGGACGAACTCGAGGTCCTGGACGACGGCCCGATCACCGACGCCGACCGCGTCGACACCCTGTGGACCGCCGATCTGGCCTACGTCATCTACACATCGGGCTCGACCGGAAAACCCAAGGGCGTGGCCGTGACCCACGGCGGCCTGTCCAACTTCGGCGACGAGATCCGCGACCGTATGCGGGTCGAGCGCGAATCGCGCACCATGCACTTCTCCTCGCCGAGCTTCGACGCCGCCATCTTCGACCTGCTGCTCACCATCGGCGCCGGCGCGACCATGGTCATCGTGCCGCCGGAGGTCTACGGCGGCGACGAACTCGCCGCCCTCATGGAACGCGAGGAGATCAGCCACACCTTCCTGACCCCCGCCGCCCTGGCCACCATCGACCGCGACGCCTGGGAGCTGCCGAGCCTGCGCGCCATCGCCGTCGGCGGCGAGGCCTGCGGCCCGGAACTGGTGTCCCGCTGGGCACCCGGCCGCCTGATGTTCAACGGCTACGGGCCCACCGAGGCCACCGTGGTCATCAGCATCGCCGGGCCCATGCGGCCCGGGGAACCGGTCACCATCGGCACCGTGGTGCGCGGCGCGCGAGCCCTGGTCCTGGACGAACGCCTGCGGCCGGTCCCGATCGGGGTGCCCGGCGAGCTGTACGTCGGCGGCCAGGGCGTCGCCCGCGGCTATCTGGACCGGCTCGGGCTCACCGCCGCCCGGTTCGTCGCGGACCCGTACGGTCCCGAGGGCGGGCGCATGTACCGCACCGGCGACGTCGTGCGCTGGACCGCCGCCGGCGAACTGTTCTACCTGGGCCGCAGCGACCACCAGGTCAAAGTGCGCGGTTTCCGCATCGAACTCGGCGAGATCGACGCCGTGCTCACCGCCCACCCCGCGATCCACTTCGCGCACACCGAGGTTCGCGAGCTGGCGGGCACCGCGCGCATCGTCTCGTTCGTCCTGCCCGCCCAGCCGGGCGCCGCGGTCGAACTCGACGCGCTGCGCGCGCACTGCGCCGAACGCCTGCCCGCCCACATGGTCCCCGGCTCCATCACCGTGCTCGAGCGCATCCCGCTGACCCCGGTCGGCAAGCTCGACCGCGCCGGCCTGCCCGAACCGCAGGCCGTGGTCGCCGCGCTCTCCCGCGAGCCCGAGACCGAGACCGAGATCCTGGTCGCGGCCATCATGGGCGAACTGGTGGGCGCCGACCGGCTCGGCGCCGACGACAGCTTCTTCGAGGTCGGCGGAAACTCGCTGCTGGCAACCCAATTGGTGGCCCGCCTGGCCGCGGCCACCGGTGTCCGGCTCGAGGTGCGCGCCCTGTTCACCGCGCCCACCGTGGCCGGACTCGCCCTCGCCCTGGACAGCGGACCGGCCACCACCGAACTGCGGCCCGAACCGCAACGGCGGCCGCGGCCCGAGGCGATACCGCTCTCGGCCGCCCAGCGCCGGCTGTGGTTCCTCGAGAAGTTCAACGCGAGCGGGCAGGCACTGGGCGCGTACAACGTCCCGGTCGCCCTGCGCCTGAGCGGTGAACTCGACGTGCAGGCCCTGCACGCGGCGCTGCACGCGGTCCAGCGCAGGCACGAAACCCTGCGCACGGTCTTCCCCGAACTCGACGGCGAACCCCGCCAGCACGTGCTGGACGCGGCCGCCGCGGCCATCGCGCTGCCGCTGCGCACCGTCGCCGCGGGCGAGGTGACCGCCGAGGTGCGCCGCGTGGCCGCCGCCGGGTTCGAGCTGGCCACCACGGTGCCGGTGCGCGCGGCCCTGCTGCGCCTGACCGGAACCGAGAGCGTCGTCGCCGAACACGTGCTGGTCCTGGTGGTGCACCACATCGCCATGGACGGCTGGTCCCTGCAGCCGCTGGCCGCCGACGTCGCCGCCGCCTACCGCTCCTACGCGGGCGGCCGCGAACCCGACTGGCCCGAACTGCCCATCCAGTACGCCGATTACACGCTGTGGCAGCAGGACGTACTGGGCGCCGAGACCGAGCCCGACTCGGTCATCAGCCGCCAGCTCGACTACTGGCGCGGCGCCCTGGCCGGGATCCCGGAACTGCTCACGGTCCCGGCCGACCGGCCGCGCCCGCCGGTGCCCAGCTACCGCGGCGGCACCGTCGAGTGCACCCTGGACGCCTTCACCCACCGCGAACTGCAGGCCCTGGCCGCCGAGCACGGCGTCACCATGTTCATGGTGCTGCACGCCGCGCTGGTCGCCCTGCTGCACCGGGTCACCGCCGGGGACGACATCACCGTCGGCACACCCATCGCCGGGCGCGGGCATCCGGCCCTGGACCGCATGATCGGCATGTTCGTCGGCACCCTGGTGCTGCGCACCCGCATCGACTCCGGCGCCGCCTTCGGCGACCTGCTGCGCGCGGTCCGCGACACCGACCTGGAAGCCTTCGCCCACGCCGACGTGCCGTTCGAGCGGCTCGTCGAGGTGCTCAACCCGGTGCGCTCGCAGGCGCACCACCCCATGTTCCAGGTCATGCTCTCGGTGCAGAACCAGCCCGTCCGGGTCCTGGAACTGCCCGGCCTGCGCATCGAGGCCGCCGACGCCGATCCCGGCATCGCCAAATTCGATCTGCAGTTCACCCTCACCGAATCCTGGACCCCGGCCCGCGAACCCGACGGCATCACCGTCTCGGTCGACTACGCCGCGGACCTGTTCGAGCACGCCACCGCCCAGCGCCTGGCCGACCGTTTCGCGCGCCTGCTGGGCGCGGCCGCGGCCGGCCCCGCCACCGCGGTCGGCGATCTCGAACTCCTGGACCCGGCCGAATGGACCGCGCTCGCCCCGGTACGCGGCGCCGAAGCCGGTGCGCCCGTGACCTTCCCGGCGGTGTTCGAGGCCGCCGCGAACCGCAACCGCCAGGCCGTGGCGGTGCGGGCGGGCGGCACCCAGATCTCCTACGACGCCCTGGACCGCTGGACCAACCGGCTCGCCCGGGTGCTCATCGGCTACGGCGTCGGCCCGGAAACCCTGGTGGCCATGGGCATTCCGCGCTCGGCCGAATCGGTCGCGGTCATGCTGGCCATCGCCAAGGCCGGCGCCGCGTTCGTCCCGGTCGACCCCACCTACCCGGCGCAGCGCATCAGCCACATGCTGTCCGACTCCGGCGCGGGCATCGGCATCACCCTGTCCAAACATCGCGAGCACATGCCCGACGGTGCGAACTGGACCGTGCTGGACGCCCCGTCCTTCCGCCGCCGCGTCCTGGCCGCGGCCGACACCCCGATCCAGGACCGCGAACGCATCACCCCGCTGCGCATGGAGAACCCGGCCTACGTCATCTACACCTCGGGTTCCACCGGCGTGCCCAAGGGCGTCGTCGTCACCCACGGCGGCCTGTCCAACTTCGCCGCCGAGACCGCCCAGCGCTTCGAGGTCGGCCCCGGCTGCCGCGTACTGCACTTCGCCACACCGAGTTTCGACGCCGCCATGCTCGATCTGCTCTTCGCGCTCGGCGGAGCCGCGACCCTGGTCATCACCCCGCCCGGGGTGGTCGGCGGCGACGAGCTGGGCGCGGTGTTCGCCGAGGAGGGCATCACCCACGCCTTCATCACCACCTCGGCGCTGGGCACCGTCGACCCGGCCGGCATCACCGCGCTGCGCCACGTCCTGGTCGGCGGCGAGGCGCTGCCCCCGGACCTGGTCACCCGCTGGGCGCCGGGCCGCAAGCTCTACAACGTGTACGGGCCCACCGAGACCACCATCGTCACCGTGATCTCCCAGCCCATGACACCGGGCGGGCCCATCACCATCGGCGGTCCCATCCGCGGCGTGCAGGCCACCGTCCTGGACGGGCGCCTGCACCCGGTGCCGGGCGGGGTGACCGGTGAGCTCCAGCTCGCGGGCGCCGCGCTGGCCCGCGGCTACCTGAACCGGCCCGGGCTCACCGCCCAGCGCTTCGTCGCCAACCCGTTCGGCAAGCCCGGCGAACGCATGTACCGCACCGGCGACCTGGTGCGGTGGACCGAGAACGCCGGGCGCGCAAGGGATCTGGAGTACGTGGGCCGCACCGACCACCAGGTCAAGATCCGCGGCTTCCGCATCGAACTCGGCGAGATCGACGCGGCCATGGCCAAGCACCCCGCGGTCGAGTTCACCACCACGATCGGGCATCGCACCCCGGCGGGCGTCACCGCGCTGGTGGCGTACGTCAAGCCGCGCGCGGGCACCGCGCCCGCGGTGGCCGAACTGCTCGCGCACGTGGCCGAGCTGGTACCCAACTACATGGTCCCGCAGTCGATCATGCTGCTCGACCGGGTCCCGCTGTCCCCGGTCGGCAAGCTCGACCGCAAGGCGCTGCCCGAGCCGGTGTTCACCGCCGGCGAGGGCTACCGGGCGCCGAGCACCCCGACCGAGGCGGCCCTGTGCGCGGCCTTCGCCGAAGTGCTCGGGATCGAGCGGGTCGGCGCGGACGACGGCTTCTTCGAACTCGGCGGCAACTCGCTGCTCGCGACCAAGGTGGTCGCGCAGCTGCGAGCGGGCGGTATCGAGCTGCCGGTGCAGGCCATGTTCGGCGAATCGAGCCCGGCCGCCATCGCGCGCCGGCTCGCCGACGCCGACGGTGACACCGGGGCGGCGCTGGCCGCGGCCCTGCGCCCGGTGCTGCCGCTGCGCCCGATCACCGATTCGGCGCTGCCGCCGCTGTTCTGCCTGCACCCGGCCATCGGCCTGGCCTGGTGCTTCGCCGGACTGCTCGCGCACATCCCGGGGGACCGGCCCGTCTACGGTCTGCAGGCCCCGCACGTGTCCCGCGACCCCGAACACGCCCGGCTGCAGCACTCGAGCATCGAGGAAGCCGCGAAATACTATGTGGCGCAGATCAAATCGGTGCAGCCGTACGGTCCGTACCACATCCTGGGCTGGTCGCTGGGCGGGCTGCTCGCCCACGAGGTCGGCGTCCAGCTGCAGGAGCTGGGCGACCGCGTCGCACTGCTGGGCATGATGGACAGCTACCAGCTGTCCGAGCGCTGGCTCGCCGACGCGGTTCCCAGCGTCGCGGACATCATCGGCGAATTCGGCAGCGACCTGCTCGGCGACACCGATATCGACCCGCGCCTGACCCTGCCCGAAGCGGCGGAACTGCTGCGCAACCGGCCGGGCCCGTTCGCGGCGCTCACCGTCGATCATCTCGAACGGCTCTACACCGGATACGCCAACGGCGCGGAACTGGCCCACGCGTTCCGGCCCGGCGTCTTCGACGGCGACGTTCTGTTCTTCACCGCCGCCGACGACGAGATCAACCGTGCGGACCCCGCCCGCAACGCCGCGAGCTGGGAACCGTACGCCACCGGCACCGTGCACGATCACCTCGTGCGCTGCCGGCACGCGGGCATGACCACGCCCGAAGCCCTCGCCGCCATCGGACCGGTGCTGCGAGAACACCTGGCGGCGAGTCACTCTCGCACCGAGCGGGAGGAAGCCCGATGAGCCTGGCAGTGGAAGTCAACGGACTGGTCAAGTACTACGGCAAGGTCCGGGTGCTGGACGGCATCGATCTCGAGATCCCGTCCGGCACCGTGATGGGCCTGCTCGGCCCCAACGGGGCGGGCAAGACCACCACGGTCCGCATCGTCACCACGCTGCTCCGCCCCAGCAAGGGGTCGGTGCGCGTCACCGGGGTCGACGTCCTCGAGGACCCGGCCCGCGCCCGCACCCGGCTCGGCCTGTCCGGGCAGTACGCGGCCGTGGACGCCAACCTCACCGGCTTCGAGAACCTGCGCATGGTCGCCCGCCTGTACGGCATGAGCCAGAAACAGGCCGGGGACCGCGCCACCGAACTGCTCACCGCCCTCGGCCTCGACCACGCGGCCGGGCGGCTGGCGGGCACCTACTCCGGCGGTATGGCCCGCCGGCTCGATCTGGCCGGCGCCCTGGTGCGCCGGCCCCCGGTGGTGGTCCTGGACGAGCCCACCACCGGGCTCGACCCGCGTGGACGGCTCGACATGTGGCGCGTCATCGGCGACCTCGTCGACGACGGCACCACCGTGCTGCTCACCACCCAGTACCTGGAGGAAGCCGACCTGCTCGCCGACCGCATCACCGTCATCGACCGCGGGCGGGTCATCGCCCGCGGGTCGGCCGACGAGCTCAAGACCTCCATCGGCGGTGACCGGCTCACGGTCACCCTCGCACCCGGGCAGGACCCCAAACCGGCGATGAAGGTGCTCTCGGGGGTCGGGGTCGGCGAACCCGGCTACGACGCCGACGCGGTCACCATCGTGGTCGGCGACGGCACCCGCACCATGGTCGAGGCGCTGCGCCGGCTCGACGACGCGGGCATCTGCGTCGTCGACGCGGCCGTGCACCGTCCCAGCCTGGACGACGTATTCCTTTCTCTCACCGGCAAATCCGCCGAACGCAAAGCACCCGTCCGCTCCCTCGACACCGTGCAAGAGGAGATCCTGTCGTGACCGCCCTGAACGACGCCCCCGCGCCCCCCGCGGACGCGCCCGCGCGGGACCGCGCCCCCGGTACCGCATCCGAGTCATTCATGGCCCTGCCCCGCGTCTTTCGCGACAGCGCCATCGTCGCCTACCGCAATCTGCTGACCATCCTGCGCGTGCCCACCCTGCTGGTGACCGCCACCATCCAGCCGCTGATGTTCGTGTTCCTGTTCGCCTACGTGTTCGGCGCGTCGCTGGGCGGCGGGCAGTACCGCGAATTCCTGCTGGCCGGAATCTTCACCCAGACGGTCGCTTTCAACGCCGCCTTCACCACCGTCGGCCTGGCCAACGACCTGCACAAGGGCATCATCGACCGCATGCGCACCCTGCCCATGTCGCGGCTGGCGGTGCTCATGGGCCGCACGCTCTCGGACCTGGTGGTCAACATCCTGGCGCTCTCGGTCATGGTGGGCTGCGGGTACGCGGTCGGCTGGCGCATCAACGGCGGCATCCTGGACGCCGTGCTGGCCTTCGGGGTGATCCTGCTGTTCGCGTTCGCCATGTCGTGGGTGGGCGCGCTCACCGGGCTGCTGTCGCCGAGCGTGGAGGTCGCCCAGAGTGCGGGCCTGATCTGGCTGTTCCCGCTGACGTTCATCTCCTCGGCGTTCATCTCCGGGGAGAGCCTGCCCGGGCCGCTGCGCGTGATCGCGGAATGGAATCCCATCACCGCGGTCGCCGCGGCCGGGCGCAAGCTCTTCGACAACGGCGCCCCGCCCACCTTCGTGCCCGCCGACGGCTGGCCGGCCGACCATTGCGTCGAGTACGCGATCCTGTGCTCGCTGGCGATCCTCGCGGTCGCGGTGCCGATGTCGCTGCTGCAGTACCGCAAGGTCGCCAGTCACTGAGAGCGGTTCCCGGCCACTGTGCCCGGGCCGCCCACCCGGCCCGGACACAGCGAAGAGCCCCCCACCCGATTCGGGTTGGGGGGCTCTGTCGTTCGGCGCCCGAGCTGTCTCGGCTACGCGCGGCGGCGGCTCTTGATCAGATCCATCCGCTCCTGCAGCAGCTCCTCGAGCTCTTCCTTGCTGCGACGCTCCAGCAGCATGTCCCAGTGGGTGCGCGGCGGCTTGACCTTCTTGGGCTCGACCGTGGTGCCCTCGAGCAGAATGCCCTCCTGGCCGTTACGGCACAGCCAGGTCGGGGGGATCTCGGCGTCGTCCGCGAACGGCACGTCGAATTCCTCGCCGTTCTCGGTCCGGTACTTCGCCATCCGACGCGGCGCGAGGTCGTGGTCGCGGTCGGTCTCGTAGCTCACCGCTCCGAGTCGACTGCCCCGGAGTACGCGATCTGCCATGAGTGCGGTCCCTTCTCGCCTAGCGGCAACGTTCTACGTAGTGTCTCGTCTCCGCTCAACGCTTCGACGTGACCTTCGGTTCCCGTGGAGAGAACCCGTCCATTCTACCGGTCCGGCGGTACTGCTTTCGTTCGGCGTGCCCACCGCCCGGTCGGGGCCCGGAACCGTTAATGTTCCGGACCATGTTGCGCCACCGCATGCCCTGCCAATGGTGTGGGAGGGAGATCGCCGATTCGGAGATCGGCCGCCGTCGGCGCTATTGCCGGCAATCCTGTCGCCAGCGTGCCTACGAGCATCGAAACAGTGTGAAGGGCACCGGTATTCCCGAGGACTCGGTGGTGCTCTCCGCCCAGGAGGTCGCCGACCTGTCCGATCGCTGGTTCGCCGCGCGCTGTGCCGCGGAGGACGTGGCGACCGCGGTGCAGGAGGGGGCCGATCATCGCGAACTGGCCGATCTCACCGAGACATTGGTGCGGTTGACGCGGGACGCGGAACGCCTGCGCTGAGCACGACCGGATCGGCCGCCGCGCGGCCGTGTACGAGATGAACCAGTCCGATACCCGCCGCGGTGACCGCCGCGACCACACCCAGCGCGGTGGCGGTCGCGGCATCGGGATCGAGCAGGGGCTGACCGCGCAGCGCCTGCCAAGTCAACACACCCAGCAGACCGGCGTACCCCAGGGCCACGACGCCGAGGAGATCGGCGCGCGCGCGTTCGCGGCGCAGCCACGGGATCCGCGGGGCCAGTTTCGCCAGCACGACCGCGAGCACGATCAGCAGTTGGATGCCGTGCAGTCCGATGAAGTGCGGGATGCGCAGATCGCCGCCGTTGGTGCTCCAGTGCGTGATCGGCATGGTGTCGACCCCGTCGCGCAGGACCGGCTGCTCGGCGCCGGTGATGACGGTGTGCCCGGCGGCCAAGGGGATCGGGTTGCCGTAGGCGTCGGTGGCCTGCTGTTTACCGGTGAAGCCCATGAGATAGCCCAGCGCCATACCCGCCACGGCCAGGGCCAGGCCCAGGTGGATCGCCCGCGAGGTGGGCCGGTCGGTGACCCGCTGCCACGAAAGCACGAGCGCGATAACCAGATTGGCGGCGAACAGGCCCGGCACGCCGGAAGCGAACACCATCTGCCCGATGTTGTTCCAGGCGTCGTCCTCGTTGCTGAAATGGCTGAAGGTGCCGCGCGCGGCCTGGGTGACGATGAAACCGACGTCGACGACAGCGGTCACGGCGAAGATCGTGCCCATCCACCAGGTCAGGCGCTGCCCGCGATGCTCGAAGGCCAGGAGCCAGGTCAGGGTGCCGGTGTAGAGCGCGAACGCGAACGCGAACTTGAGCGGTTTGAGCCACACCGACTCCCCGAGCAGTTGCCGGTCGTCGATTGCCATGGCGCACAGGCAGAACAGGGCCAGCACGGTCATGGCGGCGGTGGTGAACAGCAGGGGCCGATGGAACCGGCGAGCGGCCGGGGCGAGCGCGGTGGTCATGTCGCTGACGCTAGGAGCGCGGGGCCGCACCGCACCTCACCCGGCGGTGGGGTCGGCACGTAGTACCGCGGTAGGGGTTCGCGCCGGTCGTGAAAACCATGCGGGGACACCGCGATCGGAGCGCTACGGGCCGTGGGCCTAGGGGTCGACCCCGAGGATCCGGTTCGAGTCGTCGGGCTGCTATCTCGAATCCCGGTACGCGACACCGCCGCGCGGACCCGGCGCCGCGAGTGCCGGCTTGACCCTCACGCGGCGTGAGGTCGCAGGCTGGCCCTATGAGCGACACCTTTCCCGCTTTCGATATCAGTCCCGTTCCCGTCCCCGGCCCGGACGCGGTGCCGCCCGCGCTGTTCCGCGGTCTGTACGGCATGCCCATGTTCGTCACGATCCCGGTCGTGGACCTGGCGGCCTCGGTCGATTTCTGGGTGCGCGGGCTCGGGTTCTTCGATCTGTTCACCGTGCCCGGGCAGATCACGCATCTGCGGCGCTGGGCGTTCCAGGACGTCCTGCTCGTACCGGGTGCGGCGGGGCCCTCGATGATGACGGTCAGCTTCTCGTGCGTGCTGAGCCAGCTCGAGGAGATCGCGGCCGCGTGCGACGGGCTCGTGCCCGGGTGTGTGAGCGGGCCGCGGGCGATGCCGTGGAACTCGGTGGAGCTCGAGGTCCGCACACCCGAGGGCGCCCGCGTCATCATGACCGGGGCGCGTCCGTACGATCCCGACAGTGCCGAAGCCGAACACCTGCGAGCGATGGGAATCGACGGGCCCGATGTACCCGCTGCCCGATGAGCTGACCGTCGGCGCGGTGGCCGCCCGGCTGGGGGTCACCGTGCGGGCGCTGCACCACTGGGACTCCATCGGCCTGGTGTGCCCGTCCGAGCGTTCGGCGGCGGGCTACCGGCTCTACACGGCCGCCGATGTGTCCCGCGCGCACCGGGTACTGATCTACCGGGAGCTGGGGGTGCCGCTGACCGATATCGGGCCGATGCTGGACGCGCCCGGCGCCGGCGCGCTGGAGGTGCTGCGCCGTCAGCGCGATCAGATCGGCGAACGTGTCACCGAACTCGAGGCGATGGGCGCGGCCCTGGACCGCTTGATCCGGGCGCGGGAATCGGGCCTGCTGCTCTCGCACGCGCAACAGCGGGAGATCTTCGGCCCCGAGTGGGAGCCGGGCCATGTCGCGCGGGCCGGGCAGCGCTGGGGTGAGACGGCCCAGTGGGCGCAGTACGCCGAACGCGCGGCCGATCGCACCCCGGACCAGTGGCGGGTGATCGCGGCGGCCCTGGACGAGCTGCACGCCGCGCTGGCGGCCGCCTGCCGCGCGGGCACGGTCCCGGGCAGCCCCGAGGCCGACGCGCTGGCCGAACGCCACCGGGTCTCGATGGCGGCGTATTTCGACTGCTCGCACGCGATGCAGGTGTGTCTGGGCCGCACCTATGTGGAGGAGCCCGGTTACCGGGCCTTCTACGACGGGCTGGCCCCGGGGCTGGCGAGCTGGCTGCGCGCGATCATCGACGCCAACGCCCGCGCGCACGGCGTCGATCCCGGGACCGCGACCTGGGGCTGACCCGTCCGGGCCGCGGTGTCATCGGGTACCGGCGGTCGTGCGAACCGCGCACGATGGCCGGACGGGGATCGCGGTGCCCGAATCATGGTCGGCGCCTGGGACATACGACGACACCGGCGCGGGAACCCCTCATCGATTCCCGAGCCGGTGTCGGCGGTCGTGCGTATTCAGGTGGAGCCGTGCGGGTCTCAGTCGACCGGTGCGCCGACGTCGATGCCGCGGGCGGCGAGCCAGGGCATGGGGTCGATCGGGGCGCCGGGGGAGTTGTGCACCTCGTAGTGCAGGTGCGGGCCGGTGGAGTAGCCGCGGCTGCCGACGGTGGCGATGTCGTCACCGGCGCGGACCTGCTGGCCGGGGGCGACCAGGATGTCCTGCATGTGGCCGTAGACGCCGATGGTGCCGTCGTCCTGCTGGATGCGGACCCACAGGCCGAAGCCCGAGGCCGGGCCGGCCTCGATCACGGTGCCGTCGGTGACGGCCTTGATCGGGGCGCCGAAACCGTCGCCGAAGTCGATGCCGTTGTGCGCGGCGCCCCAGCGCTGGCCGAAGCCGGAGGTGAGCGGGCCGGCGACCGGGCGCACGGTGCGCGGGCGGTTCTGCTCCTGCTGCTGCTGGATACCGAGGTTGTTCAGGAAGTCGGTGACCTCCGGCGGCACGTTCTGCGGCATCTGCGCTTCCCACGGGGTGAACGCGGTGAAGTTGGCCTTCTGCACGCCGGGGATGTCGGCGGAGACCAGGCCCGGCGCGGAGTCGGCCAGTACGGTGGAGGCGTTAGCGGAGAGTTGGCTCGCGGAGGCGACGGCGGTGTCCTGGTCGGCGGCGGCGACAACTCCCAGGGCGGAGCCGACGACGGCGGTAACGGCCACTGCACGAGTTGCGGCCGTCCGGTACTTGCCGGCCTTGAGGGCTTTGGATAACGGAACGGTTACGGGCATGCATCGAACGTAACCGAGGTTATGACCGGGTCAGAAATGCTGTGCCTACCGTCACATCGGTACAAAATCCCAGTTCGAATGTCACGACTACATAACGACATGGAGGTAATTTCGTTATGACATTGGTGAAAGGGTATTTCGGGTGTATTGACCTCGACCCTGCCCTGCGGGCAACCTGTGTAAGTGCCCGCTAACGGAGTCCGAGTCATGACCGCTCTCGCGGACCCCACGCGCCGTGCGATCTTCGAGGCTTTGCCGTCCGGAGCGCGGTCGGTCGGGGAGCTCGCGGCGGCCGTCGGCGTCAGCAGTTCCGCGGTATCGCAGCATTTGAAGGTGTTGCGGGAAGCTCGCCTGGTGATGTCGCAACCCGCGGGCAACCGCAGGCTGTACTCGCTGGACCCACGGGGGCTGGCGGACTGCCGTGACTATCTCGAACAGTTCTGGCCCAGCGCCATCGCCGCCTACTCGGCCGCGCTGTCCTCCGCGCGGGCCGATCTGGCCGATATGTGAGGGTTCCCGCCCGTACGGGAGGGGGGACAGGTCCGGCTCAGCCGACCCGGCGGTACGCCTGCTGCCCGCGCCGATCCAGCCCGGTGCCCGGCCACGGCCGCTTGCGCAGCTGCTTGTCCACGGCGTTGATCACCTCGGGCACGTCGATCTTCAGCAGACCGGGGTCGGGTGTCTGGGCGGCCGGGTCGCCGACCTGCCCGGCCCACAGCACCGCGTGCCTGCCCAGCAGATGCGGCGGCGGCCCGCTGCGGCTGGGCGGGGTCGGCCCGAACAGCAGCACCGTGCGGGTGCCGAACGCGGTCGCCAGGTGCGCGACCCCGGTGTCCCCGGCGACCACCAGGGCGGATTCGGCGACGGTGGCGGCCAGTTCGATGAGGTTCTGTTCCCCGGCCAGCACCTTGGACACGGGCAGCCCGGCGCGCGCGGCGACCCCGAGGGCGATGTCGCGTTCGGTCTCGTCGCCGGTGAGTACGACATCGCGGCCCTGAACGAGCAGGTGGCACACGACCGCGGCGAAGCGGTCCGGCGGCCAGCGCCGCGCGGGTGCGCCCGCCCCGACGTGCACCACGACGCAGTCGCGATGGCTGGTGGTGGCCACGGGCGGGACCAGGCCCAGATTGCGGCGGTCCGCGGCGATGCCCTCGGATTCGAGCAGGTGGCACCAGCGGTCGACGTCGTGCATGTCGGGATCCCAGTCGGGTCCGGTGAGTTCGGGGAAGTAGGGATTGCGATAGGTCAGGACACGGTCGGGGTTGGTGCGCAGCAGCTCGGCGAGCCCTTCGGTGCCGCAGCCGTGCAGGTTCACCGCGAGGGCCGGCGCCTCGCCGTCCCAGCGCACGGCCGAGGGGCCCGCGATGGGCACGAGTTCGTCGACCGCGGCGATGAGATCGATGATCGGTTTGAGGCGGTGCGGTGCGGCCAGTGCGATGTGATCCTGGGGCCTGGCCCGGCGCAGCGCGCGCAGCGCCGGGACCGCGGTGAGCAGATCACCCAGTCCGCGAGCCCGCAGCACGAGTACAACCGCCACCTGATCTCTCCTAGCCGTTCACTGCCCGCAATGTCCTTGCCTGCACCGTTTTCCGCGCGTCGCCGCCGGTCTCGGCGTCGCGGCCCCACAAGGGGAGAGCCCTCCAATGCGGGAACACCGAGGGCCATTAGGAGAGGACTACCCGAGCGGCCGCGGCGCGAAACACCACGGCGCGCGGGACTCGCGACTATTTATTACTACCGCCCGTCGGAGGCGCGCGAGATCAACTACCGTGTCTGGTCATGGACTTCGTCTACAACCTGGTGGTCGTGTCCCATCTGCTCGGTATGGCGGCCGTGGTCGGCGGATACGCCGCCGGTCAGCCCCGGGTCTCCGAGCTCATGGTGTGGGGTGCGCGTGCCCAGGTGATCAGCGGCATCGTGCTGGTGGGCCTGGCCGAGTCGATCGACTCGCTGGGTAAGGACCTCGACATGGCCAAGATCGGGGTCAAACTCGTTGTGGCCGTTCTGGTCGCGGCGTTCGCCGAGATGGGCCGGGCCGATGCCAAGCGCGGTAGGGCGGTGGTGTGGATGACCCACGCGGCCGGCGGGCTGGCCATCGTGAACGTCTTCGTCGCCGCGCTCTGGCACTGACCCGCGCGCGGGGTCACGACCCCTGCGCGCCCGAATCCGGCACGCGCGCCGGGGTTGCCGCGGTGGCGAGGGCGCGCGCGAGTTCGGCGGCGACCACCGCCTGCCCGGCCATGGTCAGGTGAATGTGGTCCGCGCTCAGCCAGTCCGGGCGCAGGCGGGCCGGATGGTCCCAGAACTCGGTGAGGATGGCGTCGTGCCGGCGCGCGACCCGGCGGACCGTGTCGGCGTAGTCCGCGAACAGGGGGCGCAGGGGCCGGAGTTTGCCGGTGAAGGCGTCGGCGAGGGTGAACAGGGACAGGCGCGCGCCGGTGGCGGCGAGTTCGGCGCACAGGTCGTCGAGGTCGCGTTCGACGGTGTCCATGCGCGCCCCGCGCTGGAACAGATCGTTGCCGCCGCCGGTGACCAGGATCAGGTCGGGGCGGAAATCGGTGACGCGGGAACGCTGTTCGGCGCGGATCTCGGGCAGGGTGGCGCCCATGCGGCCGGTGTTGAGGTAGTCCGATTCGGGGTGCGCGGCCAGGAGCCAGCGGGCCAGGCGGTCGGCCCAGGGCACGCTCGCGTAGCCGGGGCGGGGGTCGCCGATGCCCGCGGCGATCGAGTCGCCCACGACCGCCAGGCGTCGCCACGGTATGTCCGCGAACAGGTTTCGGGCTTCGGCGTCGGATAGCAGCAGCGGGTCCTCGGCCTCGGTGGCGGGGTGGGGGCCGAGGGCGTCGAGATCGAGTGCGGCGGTGTGGATGTCGCGGGTGGCGGGGTGTGGGGTGCGAATGTCGTTGGTGGTCATGGTCGGTGTGCTCCTGGGGTATACGGGTCATCGTCACTGTGACGTTGCTCGGTGGCGGCGGGTGTCGCGACGTGTGCGGTGTCCCGGGGTGTCGCGGGGCCGTCCGGGAACCTAAACTGTACGTACGATCGTTCGTATTGTTGAAAAGTACGACCGATCGTGTGCTTTGGCAAGTCGAAGTGACACCATGAAGGGATGGCCGACCCCGTGCAGACCGCTGAACAGCACATCCCCGCCCCGATCTCCGACCAGCGCCTCCTCAAGGGCGCCCGGGCCCGCGCCGGCATCGCCCGCCACGCCGCCGACGTCGCCTCGGTGGAAGGGCTCACCGGACTGAGCCTGGGCAGGCTCGCCGGTGACCTCGGGGTCAGCAAGAGCGGGGTGGCGACCCTGTTCGGCACCAAGGAGAAACTCCAGCTGGCCGCGGTGGCCGCGGCTCGGGAGGTCTTCATCGAGCACGTGGTCCTGCCCGCCCGCGCGGAACCGCGCGGCATCGACCGGCTGCGCGCGTACATGCGGTGCTGGTTCGACTACATCGACACCCCGGTGCTGCCCGGCGGCTGCTTCCAGGTCGCGGGCATGGCCGAATTCGACAGCCGCCCCGGCCCGGTGCACGACGCCCTGGCGGCCACCCGCGCGGAATGGTTCGCCGTCCTCGAACGCGAGATCACGCGCGCCCAGGAGGCGGGATTCGCCGCGAGCGGCACCCCGCACGCGGTGGCGTTCCAGCTCGACGCGTTGATCAGCTCGGCCAACACCGCCGCCCGCATGGGCGAGGAGACCGCGATCGCGACCGCCCGCGAGATCGTCGCGGGGCTGCTGGACCGGCGCGCGGAGTAGGCGGCCGTTCCGTGCGAACCCTGTCACCGAGTCCGGAGTGACCGCCGATCCCGTTGTGCGGCAGCCGTATTCACGCTCCGCGCGGCGCGTACATGATGATCGTGACCCCGATCAGGCACACCAGCGCGCCCGTCACATCCCAGCGGTCGGGCCGGAATCCGTCCAGGGCCATCGCCCACAGCAGTGACCCGGCGACGAACACCCCGCCGTAGGCGGCCAGGATCCGCCCGAAGTTCGCGTCCGGTTGCAGGGTGGCCACGAATCCGTAGATCCCCAGGGCCACCACCCCGGCCCCCATCCACGCCCACCCGCGATGCTCGCGCACACCCTGCCAGATCAGCCACGCCCCGCCGATCTCGGCGACGGCGGCCAGCGCGAACAACAGCACGGAGCGCAGGACGGTCATGCGCTCACCCTAGGTGCGGGACGCATGCCGGCCGCGACCACCCGCCGACGCGCGATCCACCGGCCCGTCGGACAGAACGAGTGGATCCACATCATGCCGGCGCCCTCCGTCCGCTGTGCGACGACGCCCACGAATCGTTCTGTCGACAGTCGAGGGGTCCACGGTGGCGGCGCACCCCACCGTGAGGCCCGCGGCGCGCGAACAGGCTGTCGAACGCCGTACCCGCCGCCCCGCAGGCGGGCACCCGCCCGGCTGCCGGAGACGCGAGACATCGCACACTCCAGGGGTGAACGTACCGGGGCCGGACCACCCCTCGTGTGGTCCGGCCCCGGATGATCGATGCCCGGCCCTCGGCGGCGAATCCGCCAGGGCCGGGCGGGTTTCAGCGACCCAGGCCGCGTGGACCCTCGAACAGGGTTTGCCCCAGGTAGCCCCCGGGCTCGGGCACGCCCGGGGGGATAGCGAAGACCGCGGACCCGACCGGCGTGGTCCACCGGTTGAGGGCGTCGAAGTCGGCCAGGCGCTGCTGTACCGGTAGGTACTGGGCGCCGATGTCGCGCTGGAAAGCGGTGAACAGTAATCCGGAGTTGGAGAGCTGCCCGGGAGCGGGGGTGTCGTCGTAGTTGAAGCCCCGGCGCAGGAACCGCTCCCGCTCGGTGGTGTGGTGCGCGCGCGCGATATGCGAGGACGGCGGGATGAGGGTGATCCCGAATTCGTCCACGGCCTCGAAATCCGGGTCGTCGGATTCCTTGGTGCCGCCCAGCGGCGCGCCGTCGGAGTCACGCCGGCCCAGGGTGATCGCCCGCGCCTCGGCGTCCATCTCGTCCCAGCTGTCCAGGTTCATGGCGATGCGGCGCAACACCATGGAGGTGCCGCCCGCCAGCCACGGCGTGCTCGCCCCGTCGTCCCACACCAGGGTGTCGAAATCCAGGGTCCCGGGCGCGATGTTGACCGTGCCGTCGACCTGGCCGAGCAGGTTCCGCATGGTCTGGCCCCGGGAGGCGTTACGGAACCCGCGCTGCACCCATTTCACGGTGACCAGGGACTTCACGTGTTTGGACAGCACCCGCACCGCGTGCGAGACCGTGGTCGCCTCGTTCGAGCACACCTGCAGCAGCAGATGCGCGCCCGTGTACGCGGGATCGAGTTTGTCGATGCCGTACGCGGGCAGCGGGGCCAGCCAGCCCGGGCGCTCGGCCGCCAGCCCGGCGATCGTGAACAGTTCCGGCCCGAATCCGACGGTGATCGTCAGTTTCGCGGGCCGGGCCGCCAGTTCGGGTTCGGTGTCCGCGAGCGCGGGCCGGCCCCGGGTGAGGCGGGCCGCGTCGTCGGTCCAGATCTTCAGCACACCGATCACGTCCTCGCGATCGGTGCCCGGGGCCAGGTCGAAACCCAGGAACGCCACCTGGTCCTGCGGATCGGTCGCGATCCCGGCCTGATGCGGGCCGTAGAACTCGATCGTCTCCAGGGCCGGATCCCGATCGTGCTCACGATGGGTGAGAGTCGAAGCGCCCCAGCCTATTCCGGCCGCACCGGCGGCCCCGGCGACGGCCGCGCCGCCGCCCAGCAGCCGCCGGCGCGTGACCCGGCTCGGATGCGGTAGCGCGGGCTCAGCCACCGTGGGCGGGGTTCTGCGCGCCGGGCGCGGCGTGCTCGCCGCCGCTGTAGTTCTCGTTGCCGCCCGCGAAATCGCGCACCTGCGCCGACACCGTGGTGGTGGAGCCGTCGGCGAAGATCAGCGTGATGGGCGTTTCGGACCCGGTGCGCAGCGGCTGCTTCAGATCCATGAACATCAGATGATCCGAGCCGGGCTTGAGGGTGACCGACCCGTGCGCGGGAATGGTGATCCCGCCTTCCTTGGGCCGCATGGTCTTGTCCCCGCCCGCCGCGGCCACGACCTCGTGGATCTCCACGCGCGCGGATACCGGGCTGGACGCGGCGACCAGATTGACCGGGGCGTCACCGGCGTTGGTGAGAATGCCGAACGCCGCGGACATGCCGCTGTCGGCGGCCTTGATCCACTGATCGTCGTAGCTGATCTCGTCGGCGGCCTTGCCGGTGGACGAGGAGGCCGAATCGCTGGAACAGGCGGCGGGGAAGATCGCCAGCGCGGACACCGCCGCGAGCAGGCCGAGACGGCGGACGGTACGCGGGGTACGGGCGAGCAGTGCGTGGGACACGAGAAACTCCGATCGAATGAGGGGGGATGCGGAATTCGTTCCGGGCGAGACGCCGGCGCCGCGAGCGGGCCGCCGTGCACGAGGGACAACCGGTGCACGGACAGCGCGGCGCGAGAGTGCCCCGGTGTGCGGGTCGAGACCTGGTGTGCGAGTCGAATTATCGGGCGTGCGAGCACGTTTCGACCGCCGGACACGCCCCGCGCGGCCTCCTGCTCGCACGCTCGAGAATGGGAGCGCGGCGGGATGCCGAACCTGCGCGGCAACGCGAACACGGCGGAGAAGCCGAGCCGATACCGACGACGCGCGCAGCAGGGTGCAACGAGGTGCAACCGGCCATCGCGGGCGCGATGCGAGCCGAGAGCGTGGGGTTACGCCGGAACGAAGGGAGAGAACCCCGCCGTCGGCGGCCCGCGCCGCCCGATACCCGGACTCACCAGCAGGCGGCGAACCACCGCCCGCTCGTCGGCCACGAACGCGCGCGCGGGCAGCGCCGCCGGCGCGAGCACACCGTCCAGGGCGACCATGAACCGCCGCACACTGGTAACCGCCCGGCGCACACCGACCTCGGCGGCCCCGATGAGCAGCGCGCCCACCGGAACGGCCACCAGGTGCGCGGCCAGCATGAGCGGCGTCGCGCCGTGGTGATGATGATCCGGCGACATCGACAGCGCGACATGCCCGACCGCCTGCCCGACCGCGAGCATGCCCATGGTCGAGGCCAGCACGTGCGCGGGCCGCACGGCCGCGACCACGACGCCGATCAACCCGCAGGCCGCCAGCAGCAGCGCCATCGCGGACCCGGCCGGCATCGAGGCGCCGCCGCCGAGAGCGTGCGCGAAGATCGCGACCGCCCCCGAGGTCGCCCCGACGGCGGCGCCGCGCAGGGGCGCGGTGTGATCCGTCGGTGAGCGCACCCGCCCATAGTAGGGCCGACCCCGCCCTGACCGGCGCGCAGGTGCGGTGACCGGCGTCTCCACAACATCTCCACACGCGGGGCGAACCATCTCCACGCCCACTGCATAGGGTCACACCATGGAAGCGACCCAGCAGCGCACCGCCCGGCGCATTCTGGTGGTGGAGGACGAACCCACCATCGCCGAATCCATCGCCGCACGCCTGCGCGCGGAAGGGTTCAGCGTCGACCTCGCGCACGACGGGCCCGCCGCGGTCACCGCCGCCGAAACCCTCGACCCGGACCTGGTGGTCCTGGACGTGATGCTGCCCGGCTTCGACGGACTCGAGGTGTGCCGGCGCATCCAGGCGCGCCGCCCGCTGCCGGTGCTCATGCTCACCGCCCGCACCGACGAGACCGACATGCTCGTCGGACTCGGCGTCGGCGCGGACGACTACCTCACCAAACCGTTCTCCATGCGCGTGCTCACCGCCCGGATCCACGCGCTGCTGCGCCGCGTCGAACGCACCGCCGCACCCGGGGCGGCGATTGTCGTCGGGGACCTGCGCATCGACCTCGACCAGCGTCGAGTCTGGCGCGCCGACACCGAAACCCAGCTCACCCCACTGGAATTCGAGCTGCTCGTGCACCTGGCCCGGCGACCGCGCACGGTCCTGGCCCGCGAACGCCTGCTCTCGGAGGTCTGGGGCTGGGCCGACGCGTCGGGCACCCGCGCGGTGGACAGTCACATCAAGGCCCTGCGCCGCAAACTCGGCCCCGATCTCATCCGCACCGTCCACGGGGTCGGCTACGCGCTCGAGGCGCGATGAGCGCGGGGGAGTGGGCCGCGAGAGTGGCCGCGGCACTGCACGAGTGCCCCGAACGCCGGGATGGTTCGATAGGGGGTGCGCGGAGGGGGAGCTCCGCGCGGCATCGGGTGTGCGCCCACCCGACGCCTGCGCGCTATCGGCGGGGGGACACGTGAGCGAACGCGGGGAACGATTACGGGAAGCGGCCCGACAGGTCGCCGCGCGACTGCCGCGCCCGCTGGACCGGGTCCGCTCGATCAAGGCCAAGCTCGCCATCCTCATGGTCGGCTCGGGCGCGGTCGCGTTCGGCTTCTTCGCCCTGCGCATCGGCTGGCTGCCCCCGCGCACCACCGCCGCGGCCGTCCTGCTCGCCCTGGCCACCTCGCAGATCCTGGCGCACGGCATGACCATGCCGCTGCGCGAGATGACCGCCGCCGCCAAACACATGGCCCAGGGCGACTATTCACGCCGGGTCCGCGCCACCTCCCGCGACGAGGTCGGTCAACTCGCCGCCGCGTTCAACTCCATGGCCGCCGACCTCGCCGCCGCCGACCAGCAGCGCCGCGAGTTCATCGCCAACGTCTCCCACGAACTGCGCACCCCCATCACCGCCCTGGGCGCCGTGCTCGAGAACCTCGTCGACGGGGTCGCCGAACCCGACCCGGCGACCCTGCGTACCGCGCTCGCCCAGACCGAGCGCCTGAGCCTGCTGGTGTCCGAGCTCCTCGCGCTGTCCAGCATCGAAGCCGGCGCGGTCGCCCTGGACCGCGAACAGTTCCCGCTCGAGCCACTGCTGACCGAAGTCGTGGCCGAAGCCGAGGTCATGGCCGCCGCCGTGGACCGCCCCGTGCGCTTCACGATCGCCGCCACCCCCGGCCTGCTGGTCCGCGCCGACCGCGCCCGCCTGCACCAGGTCCTGCTCAACCTCGCCGACAACGCCACCCGGCACGGCCCCGCCCGCGGCGAGGTCCGCCTCGAGGCCCACACCCTGCGCGGGCACACCGTGATCGAGGTGGCCGACGACGGCCCCGGCATCCCGCCCGCCGAACGCCCCCGCGTGTTCGAACGCTTCACCCGCGGCGGCCGCACCACCAGCGGCGGCACCGGCCTCGGCCTGGCGATCGCCCGCTGGATAGTCGACCTGCACGGCGGCACGATCGCCGTGGCCGCCCCCGGCTCCCGCATCCGCCTGACCCTCCCCGACTGACGATCCCCGTCCCCGCCTCGATCACCCGCCCGGGCATCGAGCCACCCCGCCACACCTGCACGCCACCACCACAAACCACCCACCCACCGACCCGGCCTCGAATACCGGGACCACCCAACACATCCACAGGAGGTCCGATGTCCGACACCCCCGCCCATCCCGGCGAGCCCCCACACTCGAAACCCGAGCCCACGCCGGACACCCTCAGCGCCGGGGAGTCGCTGAGCGGTACCCCCGCCACGGGCACCACCGTCCCACCCGCCGATTCCACAGGTACGACAGCTGCTTCCGCGACTCGGGCCGCGGCGAACGAGCCCGGCGAGCCGAGCGCGGGGGAGGCAGTTACCAGGGAAGCACGGTCGGAACAGGCGCGAGACTCCGAGACCACCGTGTCCCCGGAGTCTCGCGCCACGACCCCCGCCCTTGTCGCCGAGACCGGTTCGCTTGGCGCGCAAAATGTTTTGGCCGAGGCCGCGACTCAGGGCGCGAGTACCCCGGCCGATTCGCGAACCTTGCTCGCTGAATCCCCGGGCGCTACCTCCGCCGAAACGGCGCACACGCTCGATGCCCAGGCGCAGGGAAGCCCGGCCTCCTCCGCACCCGAGGGAGTGGCGACACCGGTTCTCGCGAACGCCACCCCGGCCGGGCCGGAGTCCGCGGCGGGAAGCGTCACCAACCTGGCGGGCAGCACGGTCGAGGGGTCCGTGCCGCCCGCCGGATCAGGCGGCGACGTCCGCGTGCCGGAGCCCTGGGCCCGCCCCGAACCCGGAGCACCGGTCGCCGGGCCCGTGGCCTGGGGAGCACCCCCGGCCACGGGCAACGCGGCTCCGGCACAACCGCACTGGATGACGAACCTCGCACTGACCCCCGGCAACGGGGCCGTGACCGGTCTCGATCCCATGCGCCCCGTCGCGTACACCGCCATGCCGGTCCGCGTTCCCCCCAAGTCCAGCCGGATTCCGATGGCCCGCGGCACCCTGCCCGCGATCGCCGTGAGCGGCCTCGCCGGCGCGGTCCTGATCCCCCTCGACCGCCCCGGCGTCGGCTGGCTCCTCGCCGGCCTGGCCACCGCCGGCGCGGTCTACACCGTGGACGCGACCGCCCGCCGCCGCGCGGACACCCAGGAGTCGGCCACCGAGGACTCCGCGACCGAGGGGCACGATGCCGCCCGTTCCGGAGTCTCCGGCCCTACAACCGATACGCAATCCGCTGCAACGCAAACCGTTGACGCAACCTCTGCGGGTTCCGAGACTTCCGCCGAATCGACCGCAGCGGACACCCGGACGACCACTCGTGAGTCCGTAATCGCGCCGGGCAGTGAGGAAGACTCTTCCACCGCCGCAGAGCTTGGAACCGGAGATCGACCCGCTTCGGTCGGCCCGGACATCTCTGACGCCACGAATGCCATTGACGCGCAACATGAATCGCCCGACGAGCCGGACACCGCGTGGACCCGGATCTTCGGGGCGGCCGGATCGCGGCGATCGGTCACGCTCGGGCGGATCTGGTGGGTCGCGCTCGCCATCGGGTTGCTCGGGGTCGGTGCGGTGCGGGCGGCGGAGTGGCTGTTCGTGCTGTGCCTGATCGGAGCCGCGGTGTCCGCGTCGTTGGCGGTTGTGTCGCGGCGCTCGATCTACGGGGCCGTGTACGACCTGTGCGCGGTGCCCATGCAGGCGGTCGGGTCGGTGCCGTGGGTGTACCGGGGCATGCGCGCGGTGCGCGGGCGTACTGCCTCCTCCTCGCAGCGGATGTGGTGGTCGCTGCTGGTGACCGTCGCGCTGCTGCTGGTGTTCGTGCCGCTGCTCGCGGGCGCGGACGCGGTGTTCGCCCGTTTCGTCGAGGACCTGTTGCCCGCGCTGGCGGTCGACGAACTCGTGCGCTGGATCTTCGTGTTCCTCGTCGTCGCGGCCTGCGCGGCGGGCGCGCTCTACCTGCTGGCCGGGCCGCCCCCGGTCGCCGCCGACGCCCCCGAGGGCGCGTTCTCGACCTTCTTCGGCATACACCGCGCCCCGGGCCACCAGCCCCGGCGCTTCACCCGCATGGAATGGGGCCTGCCCATCGGCGCGCTCACCCTGCTCTTCGCACTCTTCCTGGTCTCCCGCCTGGCGGCCATGTTCGGCGGCGACTCCTACGTGATGAGCAACGGCGGACTCACCTACGCCGAATATGCGCGCAGCGGATTCTGGCAGCTGTCCATCGTCAGCCTGCTCACCCTCGCGGTCATCGCGGTCGTACAGCGCACCGCCGCACAGGAATCGGCCGCCGACCGCCTGTGGCTGCGCCTGGCCGTCGGCGCGGTCAGCGTGCTGACCCTGGTGATCGTCGCCTCGGCCCTGCACCGCATGTGGGTGTACCAGGAGGCCTACGGATTCACGATCATGCGCCTGCTGGTCGAGGTGTTCGAACTCTGGATCGGCCTGGTCTACCTGATGGTGCTCGCGTCACTGGTGAAACTGCGCCGCCAGTGGGTGCCGCGCGCCGCGATCGGCGCCGCCGCGGCGACCCTGCTCGCACTCGCGGTCGTCAACCCGGAACTGCTGGTTGCCGAACGCAATGTCGATCGCGCCCTCGAGCACGGCAAACGTCTGGACGACTACTACCTCGCCGACCTCTCGCCGGACATCCTGCCCGCCCTCGCACCCCTGCCCGCCGCGGACCGCGCCAAGATCGAGCGCGCCGTGCGCGCCGACCTCGAGGACGATTCCTGGCAGGGCTGGAACCTCTCCCGCTCGTCCGCCCGCAACTGACCGGACCGATCAGGCGGTGCCGCGCCGCTCCGCGAGCCGCGCGGCCACCTGCCCGATCAACTCGTACGGAATCGGCTCGCTCAGCGGGAACTTCAACGTCCCCTTACCCGCCCGATACGGCGCGATGGCCCCCTCGAACGCCGCGTCCCCTTCGGGAACCGGGTACACGCTCACATGCTCGGCCCAGCCGCCGTAGAACACCACGACCTTGCCGTCCAGCTTCACCGCCGGAATCTGATAGCTGATGGCATCGGTCCCGCCCGGCACCGCCTCGTGCACCGTCGCCCGGATCGTCTCCAGCACCTCCCGCACCTCGGGCGGGAACTGCGCGATGTACTCCTGAACGGTGCTCGCCACTGCCATGTCTGCCACCTTCGCCGGTATCGGTCGGGAACAGCACTGCCGAACTCGACCGTACCGCCGAGACGCCCGCGCCCGGCCGAACCCGAGCGTCTCGGTCGCACAACCGCGCCCCGAGCACGCCCGGGGACATGCCCCGGCGTTCGTGATCGCCGGCGACCCGACCGGCCACCACGCCGGAAAGCTGTGTCGCACAGCCCACATCCCCGTGCCCGCATCCCCGCACTCGAGCACTATGGGCGGAGTGGGAGAACACAAGGACCGCATGCTGCGCGGCGAGCTCTATCGCGACAACGACCCCGAACTGGTCGCCGAGCGCCGCCGTTGCCAAGAACTGCTCTACAGCTTCAACGCCACCCGCGCGGGGGAGGACGACCGGCGCCGCACCATCCTCACCGACCTGCTCGGCGCGATCGGCGAGGGATCCTGGATCATGCCCCGCTTCCAATGCGACTACGGACACCTGATCCGCCTGGGCGACAACAGCTTCCTCAACTACGACGCCATCGTCATGGACTGCGCACCCGTCACCATCGGCAACGACGTGTCCATCGGCCCCCGGGCCCAGCTCCTGACCGCCCTGCACCCCGTCACCGATCACGAACTCCGCCGTCAACGCTGGGAGACCGCCGCACCCATCACCATCGGCGACAACGTCTGGCTCGGCGGGGGAGTCATCGTCTGCCCCGGCGTGACGATCGGCGCCGACACGGTCGTCGGCGCGGGCAGCGTCGTCACCCGCGACCTCCCGCCGAAGGTCTTCGCCGCGGGCAACCCGGCCCGCGTGATCAAGACCCTGTAACCCGCGCGGGTGGCGGTCTCTCCCCATTACCCGGCGGGTAATGGTTGTGGCGACCACGAATTCGTACGATCTGGACATGCGTACTCACACCGCCGGTGACCTCCTCCGGCATTGGCGCGTCACCCGCAGGCTCAGCCAGCTCGAGCTCGCCGGGCGCGCGGAGACCTCCACCCGGCACCTGAGCTTCATCGAGACCGGCCGCTCCACCCCCAGCCGGCAGATGATCCTGCACCTGTCGGAGGAACTCGAGATCCCGCTGCGCGAACGCAACCGCATGCTCCTCGCGGCCGGCTACGCCCCGGTCTACACCGAACCGGAACTCGACGCGCCCGCCATGGCTCCCGTACGCACCGCCGTCCGCCAGATCCTCGCGGGCCACGAACCGCACCCGGCCCTCGCGGTGGACGCCGGCTGGAACATGGTCGACGCCAACGCCGGAATCGCCCTGTTCCTCGAGGGCGTCGACCCCAGCCTGCTCACCGGCCCGGTCAACGCCCTGCGCCTGAGCCTGCACCCCGGCGGTCTCGCACCGCGCATCATCAACCTCGCCGAATGGCGCGGGCACCTCTTCGAGCGCCTGCAACGCCAGATCGACGTCAGCGGCGCACCCGAATTGACCGCTCTGCTGGCCGAATTGCGCGCGTACCCGGGCGGTGAAGAGGCCCCCGGCCTCCCCGAACCCGATCAGGCAGTCGTACCCCTGCGCCTGCGCCTGGGCGAGCACGAACTCGCTTTCATCAGTGTCACAACGGTATTCGGCACCCCTATGAACGTGACCGTCGCCGAACTGGCGATCGAGGCCTTCTTCCCGGCCGACGCGGCCACCGCGACCCTGCTCCGCGAGCGCATAGCCGTGACCGCGGACTGATCCGACACGCCGAACGTCGGGGGAGTCCGATGAGTCCGTGTGCCGTTCGTCGGGGGTGAGGCAGGGGAGCGGGGTGGTCCGTCGCCTCCCGGACCACCCCAGTTATGTTCTGTAACAAGACATCTGGGTCTGGTCTGAAGCCTCGCGACGGACCGCATAGCGTCCTTCGCGTCAGGAGAAACAGGAATCTCTAAGATGCCTACATGGAAATATGCGCATCTACGCATGTGTTGCCGAATGTTGGGAAAAGTCGCGGTCTGGAGGTGGCCATAAGGAAAAAAGACAGCTCTTACAAAGAGGGCCGGCGCGCGGCGCGGTCGAGCGGGGGGAGGGGTGGGATAGCTTGGGGGTGTGGAGCTGCGTCGAATCCATCATGTGGCGGTGATCGCCACCGATTACGCGAGGTCCAAGGACTTCTACGTGGGAGTGCTGGGGTTGCGGGTGCTGGCCGAGCACTACCGGGCGGAAAGGCGTTCGTACAAGCTCGATCTGGAGTTGCCGGACGGTGGGCAGATCGAGTTGTTCTCATTCCCGGATCCGCCGCCGCGGCCGTCCCGGCCGGAGGCGGCCGGCCTGCGGCACCTGGCGTTCGTGGTGCCGAGCGTGGGGGAGGCGCTGGCCGAGCTGGCGGACAGGGGAGTGCGGGTGGAGGAGGAGCGGGTCGACGAGTACACGGGCAAGCGGTTCGCGTTCTTCTTCGATCCGGACGATCTGCCGCTCGAGCTCTACGAGGCCTGAGGGTCTCGGTGGGATCGGTGTGGAAATCAGACGATGGAAATATGCGCATCTGAACATCTTTTCTGCTGATATCTCTTTCCCGAACTCACCTGCGCGGCAACGTCACGACCACAGTCGCTCACCCTCTTTCGCCCCGATCAGGGGGCGCGGCAGGGTCGGCAGGACCTGCACGCTGCGGATCCGAGCGTCGCGGGTTCGGTACGCCCTCGGAGTCGGTGAAGGTTCGATCCTGTTGTGGGACAGCGGTTTGCGTGGTTCGGCGTGGAGGTTTCGATGCCGGGCGGCCGGGTGTTTCGGGGCTCCCATACGATGGTGGCCATGACCACAGTGCTCCTGAAGACCTCCGCCGGGGATATCACCCTGGAACTCGACGAGGCCAAGGCGCCGAAGACCGTCGCGAACTTCGTCGACTACGTCAAGGCGGGCCACTACACCGATACCGTGTTCCATCGCGTGATCCGCGGCTTCATGATCCAGGGCGGCGGCATGACCGCCGACATGCAGCAGAAGCCTGCGCCGAACAAGGTGGAGAACGAGGCTAACAACGGTCTCAAGAACGACAAGTACACCGTCGCCATGGCGCGCACCATGGATCCGCATTCGGCGAGCGCGCAGTTCTTCATCAACTCCAACAACAACGACTTCCTGAACTACCCGGGCCAGGATGGCTTCGGCTACACCGTGTTCGGCAAGGTCGTCGACGGTATCGCCGCCGTGGACGCGATCGAGGGCGTGCGTACCGGTTCCAAGGCCGGGCACCAGGATGTGCCGGCCGAGGCCGTCACGATCTTCTCGGCCGAGGTGGTCGGGTAAGTAAGGGTTCTTCCGACTTCGAAGTCATCGGCTCCAGCATCGGCCGCTCGTGCCAGGTGAGATCGGTGGGGATACCCATCCAGTTGATGCCCTCGACCA